>NZ_JAGWCV010000060.1:0-21962 GCF_020657735.1 Clostridioides sp. ZZV15-6383
CCAGCAATTCAAGTAGTATTGGATAGGTTCTATCCTATCTCTACATATAGGTTTCCCTATATGCTGACTATTTTAGCTACTAACTCATGACTAAAGTCACGAGTGTGCGTAGCTATTTTTTAATCAATTATATAATCTATATCATTTTCATAGGCGAACTCTAAAGCCTTAAAACTCTTACCTGTACCACTTGACCCAACCAAAGCATATACTTCCATCCCACAACTCCTTTATAAAATAGATTTAAGCTATTTACTGCAAAATTTTATTGTACTTTATAGATTAAAATTATTATATCATTAACAGTTGAATATTATATCCAATACGAAAATTCATAAGTAAAAAATATACTACAATATGAAATTCCTTTATAAAAGATAAATTTCCTTCAAATAAATAATTTATTGAAAAAAATTTTAATTTTTTAAAAAAAGGAATATAATATACTTTAAGCAAGTAAAACTTACTGGATTTACATTAGAAGGAGCTGGTAATATGAATATTACAAAAAATTTTTTAAGAGACTATTTAGAAAGATTTAGTGAAACACCATTTCTAGTTAGACCTAAAGATGGAGAAGAGTTTCTAATTGGAAATGGCTCTCCTCAGTTTAAAGTTATTATAAATAATGATATTAGTAAATCTGAACTACTAAAAAGTACATCTTTAGCACTTGGAGAAGCCTACATAAGTAGAGATATTGAAGTTGAAGGAGATTTATTCTTAACTTTGAATCTACTTTTAAAACAAATAGACAAATTTAATATTAATAATTCAGCTGTAAAACATCTACTACACTCATCAAATTCAATAAGACATCAAAAGAAAGAAATACATGCTCACTATGATATTGGTAACGATTTTTATAGCTTGTGGTTAGACAAGACACTTAGTTATTCTTGTGCATATTTTAGAAATGATAATGATACTCTTTATGAGGCTCAAGTCAACAAGGTTCACCATATATTAACTAAACTAAATCTAGAAGAAGGTATGAGTCTTCTTGATATTGGGTGTGGTTGGGGATTCTTACTAATAGAAGCAGCAAAAAAATATAAAATTCACGGCGTTGGAATTACGCTTAGTGAAGAACAATTTAAAGAATTTAATAAAAGAATTAAAGAAGAGAACCTTCAAGACTACCTTGAAGTAAAACTTATGGACTATAGAGAGCTCAAAAACTCAAACCTTATGTTTGATAGAGTTGTAAGTGTTGGTATGCTTGAACATGTTGGTAGGGAAAACTATGAACTTTTTATTAAAAATGTAAATGCTGTTCTAAAAGATAGTGGATTATTTTTACTTCACTATATAAGTGGTCTAAAGGAATCTTATGGAGACCCTTGGATAAAAAAATATATTTTCCCAGGAGGAGTTATTCCTAGTCTAAGAGAAATGATACATTTTTGTAGCGATTACAAATATCACACTATAGATGTGGAAAGTCTAAGATTACATTATGTAAAAACTTTACTATACTGGCAAAAAAACTTCTATGAGAATCTTCCAAAGATTAAAGAGATGTTTGATGATAAGTTTATAAGGATGTGGGATTTATACCTTTGCTCTTGTGCTGCTGCTTTCAACACTGGTATCATAGATATACATCAAATACTTTTCACTAAAGGTATAAAAAATGATTTACCTCTAACTAGAGAGTATATGTATAATTGTTCAAAATAATATTTTACAAATCGGATATAATTTAAACTTAATTACAAAAATAGAGCTATTTCTAAATAAGACTTCTTATTTTTTCTTATTTTAGAATAACTCTATTTATTGTTTTCTTACATTTACCAACTTTACTCTACATATACATTATACGCTATAACAGAATTCTCCATTTTCTTTTATATTAAAAAAGTCTGCATAACATACATCAAATATCCTATTTTCTAAATCATATATTTCAACTTTATTTTTTATTAAATAAGTTAGTACACCTACATATGAAATATCTCCTTGTATAACTGCTCCATAGATTACATTATCTTTAAAAACAAACTTTTTATAATCATTAATTCCATGTCTAGTTAATACTTTATAGCTATCATCTACAGGTGTATTCATTCCTATAGAAATAGTTGGTATGTCCATGAAATTCATACTATTTTTAAAAGCAAATTCATCTTCTACTTTTTTATCTTTTCCAGCCATATTATATGCAGCTACAATTCCTTGCTTTACTGCTAGAGGCCAAATAGCATTTTTACCTACAACATCTCCTGCTGCATATATATCCTTTTGTGTTGTTTGACACATATCATCTATTATTATACCTCTATCATATTCTATTCCTGTTTCATCTAAAAAATCTGCATTTGGTTTAACCCCTGTAGCTACAATTACCATATCTGCATTTAGAATTTCTCCATTTGAAAATGCAACACCTTTAACATTTTTACTGTTATCCAAGATAATTTCTTGTATTGATGCGCTTGGGTAAAATTTTACACCCTTTTCTTTAAACTTATTTTCATATACTGATGCTGTATATTCATCTAATTGTCTATCTAAAATATACTTTTCCATAAAAGCTACAGAAATATTTAATTGCTCATATTTAAATAATCCAACTAGTGCATCTATACCAACTAGGCCAGCACCTATTATAACTACATTTTTAGAGTTCTCTGCTTTTTGTTTTATTTTATAAATATCATCTATATTTCTCACAGAATATACAAAATTTCCATCTCTCAAGTTTTTTATAGGAGGAATAGCAGAAGATGCTCCTGTAGCTATTAAAAGTTTATCATAATTTACATTAATATCTTCTGTCTGAACTACTTTTTTATTTATATTTATACCTTTAACAGTCTTACCTGAAATCCAATTTACATTATTTTTCTCCATAAAGTCTTCATCAACAAAATTTATTTGTTTTAAAGTTCTGTGTTCAGATATAACATGATGTAACATACATCTTGAGTATATATTTTCATCTTTAGAAATTAATATTATATTTGAATCTTTATCTAATTCTCTTAATGTTTTTACTGCATTAATACCAGCAGCACTAGCTCCTAACACTACATAATTCATCATTTTCCTCCTTCTGTAATTCAATTGCTCCACTTGGGCAATTAGCTACACATCTAGGATATTCCTCATCTTTACACAAATCACATTTAAGTATGTTTTGCTTGCTTCTGTCATCTGGTTTTAATAATCCATATGGACAAGACATTACACACATATAACATGAACCACATTTTTCTTCATCATATGAAACGATTCCACTTTCACTATCTTTGTGCATTGCACCACTCATACATGCTAATACACATTCAGGTTCATCACAGTGTCTACAAAGAATTGGAACTGGATTATTATGTTTGCTATCTAATTCTATATGTCCTCTACTATCATTATCTATATTTTCTAAATCAAGAGTATACATGTCATAATCTTTATTGTGTTTTAGCATACATGCTAATACACAACTCTTGCATCCTGTACATAAATCTTTATTTATAAAAATTCTATGCATTACATTCCACATCCTTTAACCCTAAATTTTTTCTTCTGTCTATTATTATTTCTTCTAATTGATTAGCTGAAGATTTAGGGTCTGGATTCACTATAACATGTCCTCCTGTTAAGTCTTTTAGTTTTTCTGTTAATACTTCTGTTACTAATTTTCCTCCTGTTATAAATGGAGGTAAAGCTAAATGAAGAGGTAAACCAAGAGCAAGACCAAAAGCTCCATCAGCTAATGCCTGTTCTTCCAGCCATTGTGGTGCTGAAAGTACCAATGGTAATTGTGGTAAGTCAATTCCAAGCTCAGCTGCTAATTCTGTTGCTACTATTTCTAGTCTTCCTATAGCTAGACATGGTCCAAAGTTTAATACTGGTGGTATTCCTAGAGTCTTACATACTTCTTTTAAGTTTTCTCCTGCTAATTCTTCTGCTCCAGGTGACATAAGACCAACATTTTCTAGTCCTCCAGTAGAGCATCCTGCAGAAAGTACTATTATATCTTTTTTAATCAATTCTTTAGTAAGCTCAACAGTATTTACATCATGCCCTCCTGCTGTCATATTTGAACATCCTACAACAGCTGCAACACCTTTAATTTTTCCTTCTGCTATTAAATTAATAAGAGGCTTCCATGAATCTCCTAAAAACGCTTTCAGGTTCTTTTCACTTACACCAGTTAAAGATTGTTCAAATCCATGGTCTTTTGGTATATCTATTTCAACACTTCCTCTTCTCTCTTTATAAGATTCTAATGCTTTTTCTATTAAAGTGTTACTAAGTTCATCTAATTTACTTCTGTCTAAACCTATGTATTCTGCATTGGCTTTTTTAGCAACATCATCTAAACAAACCATTTTTACTTTATATTTATCTGCTATTGGTTCAAGACCTGGTATAGTACAGTTAAATTCTGAAAGAACTATATCTATTGCTCCAGTTGATAAAACAGCCTCGCTTGTAAAATTGTTACCAGCATGTCCAGCAAATACTTCTTGATAATGTTCTCCTCTTAATTGTAAATCTTGACCAACACATGTACATCCTACTAGCTTAAATCCTTTTGCACCAACAGATTGAGCTAATTTTATAACGTCTTCATCTTTTAATCTATCTTGGAAATTTGCAAATGTTGAATGTTGATGACCTGTTATCATTATATTTATGTAGTCTGGGTCTATTACATTAAATCCTACAGGAGCCATTCTTATAACTGGCTCTCCCAACATAACATCATTTAAAAGATTAGTTAGTGTAAGACCATATAATCCTGTTGATATACCTAAGTTCAAACAATTAACTAGCATGTCTACTGGGTCACTATTTAAATTTGTTGATGATTTTACTATTGCATCAAAAACTTCTGACTTTGCACCACCAGGCATTATACCTAACTCTTTCCACTTTTTCACTCTAGGCGCATAAGCTATTTTTTCTACTAATTCCATCTTATCATCTCTTGATTTATACAAATCATTGATAACTTTATCAGCAACCTTTATACATCTATCATACTTTTCATCACTTTCTATTCCAAACATTTCTGCTAATTGATTTAATGTTTTTTCTCCTTTAACAACACCTTTAGTTATTCCAACATTTTTTAAATTCTTAGCTGTATTTTCTACCACATGTAAATAACAAGCTGCTCCTGATGCTACTGCTCTTAAAAAGTTCCTTGCTACTATAGTGTCTGCATCTGCTCCACATATACCTCTTGGTGATTTAGGAGTTACTCTACATGGTCCATTTGAACAGAGTCTACAACAAACCCCCTGAAGTCCAAAACCACATTTAACTTTTTGATCTTCTGTTCTGTGAAATGCTGTTTCAACATCCTTTGACGCTACAAAACTTTCTAATTTCTTGTCTGCACTTTCGCACATTTTACAAGTGTTACAAGCCATTACAAATTCCCCCTTATATTTTTATATTAAAAAAGTAGATTAAATAGCTTTATTATAATTGACTATAATTTAACTATTTAATCTACTTTTTTAATACCACGATTTTCCATGCCTTAAACAAAATATAAATTATTAAAATAAATATATATATTTATTTTTTTTTACATTTTTATTTATTCAAATCTTTACTTATTTTTTCTAGTTTATTTAAAACTCTATCCTTCTCACTTCCATCCAATACTTTTGGTTGATAGTTATTTCTAGAGCTACTAGATGTTATTGCAGTTGGTATTATATTTGGCTCTTTAATTGAAGTTAATTTATTATCTGAAAAAGTAAAAGTTTGTTGATTTATATCCTAATAGACCCACCTTAATTCCTTTGACATCTACAACAGTATTTTTACCTAATCCAAAATAATTTATTTTATTCTCATCCAATATAAACTGTGTATCTTTCATTCCTTCTTCAAAATAATCTTCTGAATGATTATTTGCAACACCTACTGCCTCTACACTTCCAGATTTTAAAATATTTACATACCCTAGCTTTGGTTATTCTTAGAGTCTTTTTTAATAGTATTTTCCTTATTGGGATTATTAGAGCATCCTACTACAAATAACAATAGACTCATAATACATATTAAACCTCCTTTGTATTAGCAGATTTTAAAACAAAATATACTTTTTTAGAGTATAACATTTTTAAATATAATCAATAGACAACTTTTTAAATTTAATTTTATTTTTAAAATAAATTTCTTTAAAATAAATAAAAATATAAACAGATTAAATTTTATTGTAAAACTTTCAAACAAGAATATCATAATAAAGTTTTTGTTGTAGAATTAATTTAATTGTTATATTCAATAATATTTGTTATAATGTTATTGAATTACAATACATATAAAAGGGAGGATTTCAAAATGGCATATAAAATTACTGACGCTTGTATAAGCTGTGGTGCTTGTGAGGCTGAATGCCCTGTTAGCTGTATATCAGCTGGAGACGACGCATATGTTATAGATGCTGGTTCTTGTATAGACTGTGGTTCTTGTGCAGGAGCTTGTCCTGTAGATGCACCTCAACCAGAATAATAATTCGTTATTCATAAAGAGACTGATTTTATTTTTTAGATACTAATCAGTCTCTTTTTAATTATGTATGGTTCAAGTAATATCATTTATATGTTTTATTATAGTTGCTATCTAATTTATCTTAAAATACTGTTAACACATATCTAATACTTTTAATTTAATATAACTTTAATCCTCTTCATAGAATCTTTCATATTTATCAAAACAATCAAGACATACTTTTTTATCTTCTTGAATTCTTATGTATTGCTCAGAAGCAAATTCACCACATATTTCACATTTAAGAGATTTAAATATTCTTGCTTTTTCAGGAAGCCTTAACTTCGTATCTGTAATCTCAAATATTTCTTCAAAATCACTTTCTAATAAGTATTTCTTATATCCTTCTCTATCCATATCAAATGGTTTTGACTTTACATATATTCTTATTGCTTTTCCATTCTCTCTATTAAAGAAGTGATATACTGATTTTCCAGTCATCCTAAGTAGTAAATTCCCTTTACCCATTGTACAACTTAGAACTACTTGTATCCCATCTATTCCACAAGCATCATTTTCAGAAATACATACAACTTCCTCATCTCCTGATTGTTTACATCCCAAACATTCTCTTGCTGCAAGTGCTGCTTTAAATCCTATAGCTAAACCTGGACATTCATGACCATGAAATTCAATTGCTTTTTTCCATAATTCCTCCACAAAAATCACTCTCCCTAATATTGTTTATTTGCATACATTCTTTAAATTTTTATCCTAATATTTCAAAAAGCCAGAGGATTTAATATTAAATCTTCTGACTTTCTCAATACTCTTCACAACTATTTATTATTAATATTTTTATGTTGTCTACTTTCCTTCTTTCATTAAATACGATAAAGTAAATAAGCTTTCTGTTAGGTTTACATTTTCAACTATAACACCTTTCGGAACCTCTAAATCTAATGGTGCAAAATTCCACACGCCTTTGATTCCAGCTTTTACAACTCTATTAATAACTTCTTGTGCTCCATTTTTAGGTATACATAATACAGCAATATCTATATTATTGTCTTTTATAAAGTCTTCTAAAGTATCTGAATCTAATACTTCAAATTCTCTTATCTTTAAACCTATCATTCTAGGATTTGCATCAAACAAAGCTTTTATCTCGAATCCAGCTTTTCTAAACCCTGCATAATTGGCTATAGCTTGTCCTAAGTTACCTGCTCCTACAAGAACTGCGTTGTATGGTCGATCCAATCCAAGAATTTTACCTATCTCAGTATGAAGAGCTTCTACATTATAACCATATCCTTGTTGTCCAAACCCACCAAAGTTGTTTAAATCTTGTCTTATTTGAGAAGCGGTAAACCCTATTATATCACTCAATTCTTTAGAAGATATTCTTTGTATATCCCTATCTAATAAGTCTCCAAGATATCTATGATATTTTGGGAGCCTTCTTATAACTGCCATTGATATATTTTTATTTCCCAACATCTTCACCTCCTAAAAGTGTCCTCTTTTTTGTTTGATTCACAATAAAATATTTCTTTTTCAAAACTAATACATATAACCTTGATTATATTATATCAAAACATTATAATTTTAGATAGTTCAAGGAGGTAGAAATTTATGATTGTTTTGTCATGTAATAACTTAAATAAAAGTTTTGGTATAGATTCTATATTAGAAAATATTAGTTTTACAGTAAATGAAGGCGATAAAATTGGCATAATCGGCGTTAATGGTACTGGAAAAACTACTTTATTTAAAATAATTTCAGGAATTTATGGCTATGATAGTGGAGATATTTACACTTCTAAAGATTGTGAAATCGGATATTTAGAACAAAATACTAATTTTTATTCGGATAATACTATTTTGGAAGAAGTGTTAGAAGTTTTTAAAAATTTGATAGAGATGGAATCCTATTTAAGAGAATTGGAGGTTAAAATATCTGAAGAAAGTACAAAAACAAACTCTCCAATTCTAGAAAAAATCATGGATGAATATTCACATAAACTAGAATTATTTTCAGATTTAAATGGATATGGATATAAATCTGAAGCAAAAGGAGTTTTAAAGGGATTAGGATTTAGTGACAATGATATGGATAAGCCAATAAGCATACTTTCTGGTGGTGAAAAAACCAGAGTTCTTTTAGGAAAATTACTTCTTAAAAAACCAACCCTATTGTTACTTGATGAACCTACTAACCACTTAGATTCTGAGGCGATAGAATGGTTAGAAGTATTTTTAAAACAATATAAAGGTACTGTTATGTTAATATCTCATGATAGATATTTCTTAGACCAATCTGTAAATAGAATTTTTGAAGTTCATAATAAAAAACTTAAAGTATATAATGGTAATTATTCTAAATTTGTTGAGTTATCTAGGGTAGAAAAAGAACTAGAGCTTAAGAAATTTGAAGACCAACAAAAAGAAATAAAAAAACAAGAAGAATCAATTGAAAGGCTAAAAGCTTATGGTAGAGAAAAACACTTAAAACGTGCAAGAAGTAAAGAAAAAGCATTGGATAAAGTAGATGTTTTAGATAAACCAGAAGCTTATAGAAAAAAAGCTCGTATACAATTTACTCCTTCTGTCCAAAGTGGCAATGATGTTCTTCAAATCAGAGATGTGTCTATGGGCTATGGAGAAAGAATACTTTTTAAAAACTTGGACTTAGATATATATAGAGGAGAAAAAGTTGCTCTTATCGGTGCAAATGGTATTGGTAAATCTACATTATTTAAAATAATAACTAATGAACTACAGCCTCTTAGTGGTGCTATTAAATTTGGAGCTAATGTCCATGTTTCTTACTTCCATCAGGAACAAAAAACTCTTAATTTAGATAACACAATAATTGATGAGATTTGGGAAAATAATACTCATCTTACTCAAACTACTTTGAGAAATATGTTAGGAGCATTTTTATTTGTTGATGAAGAAGTTTTTAAGAAGATATCTACATTAAGTGGTGGGGAAAGAGCTAGAGTTGCTATACTTAAACTCATACTATCAAATGCAAATTTATTATTATTAGATGAGCCTACTAACCATCTAGATATTGATTCTAAGGAGGTTCTTGAAGAGGCATTAACTAATTATGATGGTACTATATTTACAATCTCACATGATAGATATTTTTTAAATACTGTTGTTGATAAGATTTTAGTTTTAGACGAAAATGGAGTTACTGAATACCTAGGAAATTATGATTATTATATTGATAAAAAAAGGCAAGTCCAAGAGATGAGTGTTATAGAAGAAAAGGATGAGAAAACTAGAACTCAAATAAAAGATGAAAAAAGAAAAGAAAGAGAACAAAGAGAATTAGAAAAGAAAAACAGACTAAAAAGACAAAATATAGAAAAAGAAATTGAAAAATTAGAGCTTAAAATTGAAGAGTTAGATATACTTTTATGTCAAGAAGAAGTATACTCTAATCCAGATAGAGCTAAGGAAGTTAGTCAAGAAAAAATTAATTTAGAAAATAACCTTACCTCTCTATATGATGAGTGGGAAGAATTTATGTAAAAAGGAGAGGATTATTTGCAAGAACTATTTTCTTTAAAAGACGAAAATAAAAGATTTTATAAAATACTTCTATCTTTATGTATACCTATTATTATACAGAACTTAATTTCTACTTCTGTAAACGTAATAGATACTGTTATGATAAGTAGTTTGGGGGAAACATCTGTAGCTTCAGTTGGAGTTGCAAACCAATTTTTCTTTCTTTTTAACATGTCCTTATCTGGTATTACAGGAGGCGCTGGAGTTTTTATTTCACAATTTTATGGAAAGAAGGATGTTGGCAATATAAGAAAAGTCACAGGTCTTACTTGTATATTAGCAATTGTCTTAAGTTTTGTATTTGTTATTCCTGCTTTACTAACACCAAAATCAATTATACACATATTTTCTTATGATTCAGAAGTTGTAAAACTTTGTATAGATTACTTTAGTATTGCAGTATTTAGTTATCCGTTAATAGCTATAAGTACAGTATTTAGTACTGGTTCTAGGGGTGTTAGAAACCCTAAGTTAGGTATGATTTGTAGTGCATTTGCTCTTGTAACAAATGTTATTTTAAATTATGGATTTATATTTGGTAACTTAGGTCTTCCTGCATTGGGTGTAAAAGGAGCTGCTCTAGCTACTGTTATTGCTAGAATATGTGAACTAATTTTAATGATTACTTATGTTTACTTTTATAAAAAAGACTATATATTAAAGTTTGGTCTAAAAAATCTAAAAGCTATTGATAAGATTTTTATAAAATCTTTTTCATCAAAAAGCTTTCCTATATTTGTAAATGACTCTGTATGGGCAGTTGGAACTGTCCTGTATTCTGTCGCATATGCAAGAGCAGGTACTTCTGCTATAGCAGCAAGTCAGATAGCAACTAGTACAGGTAATTTCTTTATAATGACTGCTGTATGTATTGCATCTGGTGCATCTATTATGCTTGGAAATGAACTTGGAGCTGACCATATTAAAAGAGCTATTGAATATGCTAAAAAGTTTTCTATACTTGTATTTTTGGCTGGTTTAATACTTGGAATTATTTTAATTTTAAATATCCCATTATTATTAAAAATGTTTAGTGTTTCTGATAGCTTATCTTCTAATATAACTAAGATATTCTTTATAATGGGAATGCTAATGGCTCTTAAATCCTTTAATACATTAGTTATAATTGGTATTTTAAGAAGTGGAGGAGATACTAAATATGCTCTATTTTTAGAATTAGGATGTATGTGGTTAGCTTCTATTCCTCTAACTTTTATAGCTGCATTTAATGGTGCACCTATATTTATACTCGTCCTACTTACTTATAGCGAAGAAGTTGTTAAGTTTATATTTGGTGTTCCTAGAGCCTTATCTAAAAAGTGGGCTATTAATATAGTAAAGGAAATTGACTAATAGCAATACATTATAAATATATAATATTTCTAAACAGTCTCATTGAAAACAATTAAAGTATTTTTGATTTTCAGTGAGACTACTTCTGTTTTTGTAGAAATTATTATACCTTTCTTAATTAAATAATACTCTTTATTCATCTTCTAAAAATTCTTTTACTTCAAATGCCAATCTATGTAATTCATCATAATTTAAAATTTCATATGTGTTATCAATTTTTCTTACTACTCCTTTTTCAGTTAACTTCAACAGAGAATGGTATCTACTCTTTCTACTAATTGAATAGATTTCACTGAAATTACGAATAGCTCTTATATTGCAGCTATTATTTTCTTGTTTGTTTAGTACACAATAGGCAATAACTTCTGTACAAGAAAACAACTCTCTTACCATTCTAGTTTTATACAGTTCATATATCCTTCTTGTACATTTTCTGTGAAATAGTGCAATAAAATCTGGTTTAAGATAAAATTCTTCAAATATATTTTTTTCAAATCGAAATAATTTTATATTAGTCTTTGCAAATATATCGCATTTCAAGTTATGTTCATATATATAACTTATTTTACCTATAAATTCATTTTCAGGTACAATATCAACAAGAAATTTATTTCCTCCTCTGGTAGTACATTCCACTAAAGCAACTCCCTCTATTATAAAAAATACTTCTTGTAAGTCTTTATCTGATGCTACAAATCTTTGACCCTTTTTATATTCAATAATTGATACTTGATTTAAATTATTTTTAATAATTGGATATATGCTTGTTTTTTCTGCTTTCATCAAAGCTACCTCCTTTATACTATATTGTATAAAATATTTTAATTTATATGATTTTAACAAAAGACATTATTACAATTAAGTTAAGCTTGACAAATCTATTCTACTCACGCAGAATAAACTTATACATATATATTTTCATATATTATTTATTTTAATATAATTCTATATTTATAAAATTATATTATCAATAGAATTTATTGAAATAAATTTTTTTGGGTGTATATTATAATTTAATCGAATAAAAATGAAAAATATACATACAGTTTTAATTTTAAGCAACAATTAGGGGGATTTGGTGACAAGATTTAATTATAAGAAGGAAAGTGTCTTAATGTGACTTTTATAAAGTCATTATAGACACTTTCTTTTTTATTTGATAAATTTAGATTATCAAAATTAGATAACTTTATACAACTATTTTGTTTAAGACTATTTATTATATAAGGAGAAATCAATGAAAAAATCAGTGGCTCTGGTAAATGATAGTAGAAAAGATTTAATAGATTTTTTAGAAAATAATTTAAAATTAGTTTTTGGAGATTATATAAATATTAACAGATACTTTATAGATGAGATAAATGACAATGATATTATAAACGATGATGTGATATTAGTAATGTCAGTAGAAAGATTAGACAAAATTATAAATAATATATTAGAGAAGAAAAAAGTTATTGTTATAAGAAGAACTTTTAAGGAAGATAAAATATATAATTTATTATCTTTGCCACAAGGTACAAATGCTCTAATCGTAAATGATTCTGATGAAACTACTCTAGAAACCATAAGTTTGTTTTATAAAATTGGAGTAACTAATATTAGACCAATCCCATATATGAATGATAATAATTATAAAGATATAAAAATAGCTATAACTCCAGGAGTTCCAGAAAAAGTGCCTAGCTTTATCTCAGATATATTTGATTTAGGTCATAGATATATAGATATCTCCACATTTATAGAAATAATAAATTTATTACAAATTGATTCTAAGGAAATACAATCTAATCTAGTTAAATACTCAGAAGAAATAATAAGTTTAGATACTGGTATAAAAGATAAATATAAAGAACTATTTTTAAAGATAGAAGAATTGGATACAATATTAAATTTATCAAAGGATGGTATATTATTTACTTCAAAAGATGGTGAAATAAATACATATAATAGTAAAGTAAAAGATATTTTAGACATAAAAGAGGATATATATGGAAAACACATTGAGGAAATATTTATAGATAGTTTAAAAGTTTTATTGAGTGAAAAAGAAATACTAGACAAGGTTGTTATATTCAATAAGAAATATATAAATGTAAATAAAAAAAATATATATAATAGAGATGAAAAAATGGGTACATATTATAGTTTACAAGAAATAACATACATAAAAAAACTAGAACAAAACCTCACTAAAAAATTAAGAGAAAAAGGACAAATAGCAAAATATACGTTTAAGGATATAAAAACAAATAGTCCCAAGATGCTTGAATGTATAGATTTAGCTAAAAAAGTTTCTAAGTCTGACTTAAGCATACTTATCAGAGGTGAAAGTGGGACTGGTAAAGAGCTCATAGCCCAATCTATACATAACAACTCAAATAGAAAAAATCAACCTTTTATAGCAGTAAATTGTGCAGCTGTTCCTGAAAACTTATTAGAAAGCCAGTTATTCGGATATGACAAAGGAACTTTTACTGGAGGTCTAAAAGATGGAAAACAAGGATTATTTGAACTTGCTAATAATGGAACAATATTCTTAGACGAAATAGGAGATATGCCCTTAGAATTACAAACAAAACTACTTAGAGTTCTTCAAGAAAAACAGATAATGCCAGTTGGTTCTCATAATGTAATTAATATAGATGTTAGAATCATATCTGCTACAAATAAAAACTTAGAACAAATGATTGATAATAGCCAATTTAGGGAGGATTTATATTATCGATTAAATACAATTCCAATAAATATACCTCCTCTAAGAGAAAGAAAAGAAGATATATTAATTATTATGGAAGATTTAATTAATAAAAAATTAATAATTACACCAGAGGCAAAAAAACTTATACAAAACTATAAGTGGAAAGGTAATATAAGAGAACTTCAAAATGTAACATCTTATTTAAATATTATGTGTGATGATATTATATTAGAGAAAGATTTACCTCCAAATTTAAGAACTTTAAATAACAAAAATACATCATTAAAATTAAAATATAATAAGAATGATATATTAAGTATATTAGAGATACTAATTTTAAATAAGGAATCAGATGTTGGTATTGGTAGGGGATTAATCTTAAAGACACTGCTCAATAAAAACCTTCAAATTACAGAAGGAAAAATTAAAAAAATATTTGAATATCTAAAAAAAGAAGAACTTATAGTCTGTGGTTCAGGAAGATATGGAAGTAAAATAACCCAAAAGGGAGAAGCGTTTTATAATAAATTAAAATATGAAGATTCATAAATTTATAACCTGTTAAATAAAAAAATCTATTCAGGAACAAAATGCTCCTTCAATAGATTTTTTTATTTTTTAAGTATACAGATATTGTAATTTGTTTTGTACATAATTAATAGGAATTAATAGGAATAGGATAAATGTTTTAATTCCTATTTTCTTTATATAAGTTATCATTTAAGATAATTTTTCTCTAAAATAATATTTTTCACTGAAAATTGCAACTATACAATCATTTTTTATATTTTACATGTAAATAAATGATTATTTTTATTCAATATTCTTATAAAAAATAAAATTATTTTGTCAAAACTTATGGCATAATAATTGCTAATTATATTAACCAAACAATAAAAAGCAATTGGGGGAATAAAAATGCAACAGGCTTTAAAATTAGAATATCAAACTAAGGAACTGGGAAAAGATTTTGTGATAGAAAGCTGTAATTCTATAAAACCGTGGCTACTAAATATAAGAAGAGAATTACACAAAATTCCAGAACTAGCTCTTGAAGAAAACCTTACTAAGCAGAAAGTTATTTCTTATTTAAAAGAAATAGGAATTGATTATATGGAATTTACAAAACACAATGGAATTATGGCATATATTTTAAAAGAAAATGCAAATAAAACCATTTGTATAAGAGCAGATATGGATGCCCTTCCTATCGAAGAAGAAAACGATATACCGTATAAATCAATACATCCTGGGAAAATGCACGCTTGTGGTCATGATGCACATACAACAATACTACTTGGAGCATGTAAAGTTTTACATTCAATAAAAGATAGACTAAATGTAAATGTAAAGTTCCTATTTCAACCAGCAGAAGAAGGTTTTGGTGGAGCAAAATTCTTAGTTGAAGATGGATGTTTAGAAAATCCTAAAGCTGATTATATATTTGGACTTCATGTTATGCCACATATTGAAACAGGATTTATTGAAACAAAATATGACACATTAAATGCTAGTGTTGACACTATAGAAATAAATGTCAAAGGTAAAAGAGCTCATGGTGCATATCCTGAAAATGGTATTGATGCAATAGTTACAGCTTCACAAATTGTTACATCATTACAAACTATAATAAGTAGAAACTTAGAACCAAACAATGCTGCTGTTTTAACTATAGGTAAAATATATGGTGGTGACGCACACAATGTAATATGTGAAGATGTAAAACTAGAAGGTACTTTAAGAACTTTAAATAGTAAAACAAGAAACTTTATGATTGATAAGATAGCCAAAATTGTTGAAGATACTGCATCTGCGTTTGGTTGTGTTGGGACATTGCATGTAAGTGATGAAAATTACCCTGCTGTTATAAATGAAAAAGAATTAGTAGACACTGTTATCTCAAGTACTAAAGAATTACTTGGAGAAGAAAACTTTATATTAAGACCAAACCCTTCTTTAGGTGGTGAAGACTTTTCTTTTTACACAGAACATTGCAAAGGAGCATTTTTCCATTTAGGATGTAAAAATGAAGAAATGGGATTAATTTCACCTCTACATACCTCTAGCTTTAATATAGATGAGGATTGTCTGCCAATAGGTGTTATGATGCATGTAATGAATACTTTATATTTTAATTAATACATTTATACATTTGTTAATAAAAGAATAGGAGATAAATTAATATGGAAAAAGCTAAAAAATTAGGGTTATTTAGTATGATATTATTAGGAATTAATAGCATAATAGGTTCAGGTATATTCTTACTACCAGGTAAAGTTTATAATCTAGCAAGTCAAAACAGTATATTTATATATATTTTTGCTACAATCTTAGTTCTATCAATACTTTTATGTTTTGCAGAAGTTGGAAGTATGTTTGATAAAAACGGAGGTGCATATCTATACTCCAAAAAAGCTTTTGGAGATTTTATAGGATTTGAAGTTGGTACAATGTCTTGGGTTATCAGGATTATATCATGGTCTACTCTAGCAGTCGGATTTGCAACAGCTTTAGGTTCATTTTGGCCAGAAGCTGCCACTGAATACAAAGGTTATATAGCTGCAGCACTAGTAACATTACTTTCAATAAATAGCTTATTTGGAATTAAAAGTACAAAGATAATGAATAATGTAATAACTATAGCTAAATTAGTACCATTAATAGTTTTCGTAATAGTTGGAATATTCTTTATAAAATTTGGAAATATTGTCCCTTCAGGCAATCTAGTTAACTCTAGTATGGGACCAGCCATCATATTGGTATTTTACGCATTTACTGGATTTGAATCATTTATCGTAGCAAGTGGAGAAATGGAGAATCCAAAAAAAAATCTTCCAATTGCATTAATAACTACAATATTTATATGTGCAATGATTTATATCTTAATTCAAGTTGTCTGTATGGGTATACTGGGAGATAAACTATTTGAAAATAGTATTCCAATTGCAGATGCTTCAAGTGTATTTTTAGGTAACTATGGTAAGGTCTTTATATCTGTAGCAACATTAATATCTATATTTGGTATAAATATAGGTTCTTCAATAGTAACTCCTAAATGTGGTTCTTCTCTAGCAGAAGAAGGTTCTCTTCCAGCATTTATAGGAAAAACAAATAAATATGATGCTCCATATGTAGCAATAATAATATCTTTAATTTGCTGTATACCACTTGTACTGACTGGAAGTTTTGAACAGCTTGCAGTAATGAGTGTAATTGCAAGATTTGCTCAGTATATACCAACTTGTTTGTCAGTAATAGTTTTAAGAAAAAGAAAAGATATTCAGGCTTCTTTCAAGATTCCTTTTGGTCCTGTTATACCAACAGTAGCTATTTTAGGTAGTTTATGGTTATTACAACAAGCTTGGGTGGAAGATATGGCAAAACCTATAACTCAAAATAGAGTTTTAATAGGATTGGGAGCAATGTTATTAATAGCACCTCTATATATACTTATGAAAAAAAATAAGGGAATTAAGCATGAAAATAAATCAGAAGATTCAAAATTATATATTTCAAGAGAAAAGATTCAATAATATTTTATAAACTATTTAGAAACTTATTTTTCTAATACCATAGAAATAGTTAAAAATGACCTAAATTTTGTTATTTATACATAACTTAGGTCATTTCTTTCAAGGGCCTGTTAAATATTTTAATATCACTTATCATATTTATAATACTTAATATTTGTTCATACAAGTTTTATAATAAACAAGATTTTTATATTATCAATAATTCTCAGGTTACACTTATTATTAGGCTTGTGTTAAAACGACAATAGGTTTAACAGTAGAGTTTTTATTAAACCAATATTTATATTTGCTATGCATTGTTGTACTCCTTTACACCATCCATATAACTTGGATAACTTATTTTATTTTTATTTCTAAACTCTTTAAAATCAATATCTATACCACTATCAATAATTGCAATCGAATTCATACAAAACCTCCTTAATTTATGGGCTGTTTCTTATAAAGTCTTTATTTCTTCTATAAAATTTTCATTTTGAATTTTATTCAATGTTTTTAATGTAGTTATCATAATTATAGATACTAAAATAAATACTATTAGGATAATAGCCCCTATAAATTTCAAATTTATTAAATTGATACTTTCAAAAGGTTTTATTATTATACTTCTTACAATTAAAATAGGTATTATAGATATAAAAAAGCTTACTATAATATATATATAACTTTCCAATTTAACAATTTTATTTATTTCATGTTTTGATATCCCTATTCCTCTAAATAGTGCAAATTCTCTACTTCTGCTATTAATACTAGTAACTATAGTATTGCAACAATTGAATAAAGACAATATAGCTATAATTCCAGTTACTAATACCATAATTAGTGTTTTTTGATTATCAATTTTTTCATATTCAGCTGTTTCAGCTTTATAGGGAATTAAAATTCCTTTATTTGTTTTTTCTGTTATTTTATTTAATTCACTTTCAACATATTTATCATTAGCTAATTTACTTGTCCATATGTCAAATCTTTCATAAGATGATATTCCTGTAAACTTATTGAATTGATTTGTTGATATTACTCCACCAAATTCAGCTCCTACTTGTGAAGTTACTGGTAATGTAGTTATAATTCCACATACTATAAATTCTTGAGATATTGTTTTAGTGAAATTGTTTGTTTTTGAATCTATAATATCAAAATATACTTTTATCCTATCTCCTTTTTTTATATTAAGCGAATCACTAGATTTCTTTGTTATATACAGATATGGTTGTTTACTAAATTTATCTATATTTTCCTTTCCATTTATCAAGAAATCCTCTAGTATATCTGTATCTTCTATTCCTAAAAATTCAAAAGAATTATTATATACTTTAATTCCATCTTTCACTTCTGATCTAGCTTCAATATTATCTTTATTATTTTTCCAATAATCAGAATTCTTATTTATATTTTTATCATCAATTTTTATATTAAACCACTTATGCCTATACGAATTTACTTTTGTTACACCATCAATATCTTTTATATCTTGTAGTACATTTTTATCATAGCCTTTATTGTTTGAATGTATAGTACTTATATCAATATTATGTAATAGATAATCTCCTTGGATCCAATATTTTAATACACCATCATTCAAAAAATTACTAGTAGACTTTGTATATATTGTTGCCATTAAGAAAAATATAATTACCATTGATGCTATAGATAAATTTGTACGTTTCTTATTTCTTTGTATATTTTTTGATGCTATGTTACCATAGTCTTTGAAAAGCTTTATCATAAATTTATTTATAAAAGAGTTTTGTTTTATATTCACTTTTTCATTAGTTCTTCTTATACAAATCATTGGATCAGTTTTAACTGCTAACATAAGGGGTTTTGAAACTGATATTATTATAGTTCCTAAACTTAATAATATAGAAATTATGTATGTATTTATATAGTTATGGTTTTTGATAGAATTTATATAGTTGATATTGTATATTACTCCTATAACATACTCCCTCGATAAACTAGCTATTATCCCACCTAAAATTAGCCCTATAGAGATACTTACAATAGAATATATAGATACTTCTAAAATCATTATTTTAAAAATATCATTTGGATTAAATCCTAACGCCCTAAATATCCCAAAATCCTTTATCCTATTTGATACTAATATATAAAAAATATTATAAATTAATAATATGGTTGCTAGTGCTAGCACTATATTAACTATTATATAAGGTATTTTTAAATTCATACTATCAGATATAGCTATTAATAATTCATTATTAAAATAAATATTATTCTCATTTAAATTTCCATTTTTAATAAGTTTTTGTGATTGTTTTTGTATATTTTTTTCCTTTTTAAAAGTGAACATAACTTGATCATATTTATTTTTAATAGGAATATTCTTGATAGCGCAATCGTTACTTATAAGTCCAATTGATGTTCCTTGAGCTTTTAAAATAGGATTACTATTTAGGATACCAGTTATTTTGAACTCTTTTTTACCAGTATATAAATCTTCTTGATTTATACTTTGTCTTCTATAATCTAATGTTATCCTTTTTCCTATAGGATTTTTTATCTTTTTTTGTTTAATATACCAGGAATCTATAGCAATTTCATTTTCATCTACTGGTAATTTACCTTTTTCTAGTGTGTAAATATCATTTAGTTCTTCAGCAACTTTATCCTGAGATAGGATTTGTAGTGTTTGACCTTTACCAATATCACTAATTCCTAAAAGCATTGACTTTCCAACTTTATCTATACTTGTGTCATTTTCTATATATTTTATTTCTTCGTCCTTTGGATTGATATATTGTACATGTTTTAATGTAAATTCATTTTTAGCTTGATTTATCATTAAGTTTGTGGCGTCTTCGCTTATTATATTCATAATTAAAAACAATGCTGTCGAAATTATAATACTTACAATTATTAATAATGTATTTTTCTTATTTCCCATTATATATTTTTTTACAATATAATTAAGTTTCATAAATCTACCTACTCTCTTATAAATCCATCTTCTATTTCTATAACTCTATCAGCATATTTTGTTATATCTATATTATGTGTTATCATTATTATTGTCTGATTATATTTTTTTTGAGATTCTTTTAATAAACTTAATACATCTGACTCTGTCTTTGTGTCTAAATTTCCAGTAGGCTCATCAGCAAATACAATTGATGGTTTATTTACAAGTGCCCTTGCTATTGCTACTCTTTGTTGTTGCCCACCTGATAATTGATTTGGCAAATACATTCTTCTATCTTTTATTCCTAGTAACTCCATCAATTCATTAATATAAGCTTCATCTTTATTTTTTATATTTATAGTTGGTAGTTTTATATTTTCTTCAACAGTTAAAACTGGAATCAAATTATATGATTGAAATATTAGTCCCAACCTTTCTTTACGTAATGCAGATTTTTTCTTTTCATCAAGAGATGATATATTTATATTATCAATAATTACATCACCACTTGTTGGGGTTTCAAGCCCTGCCATTATGTGTAATAAAGTACTTTTCCCACTTCCACTTTTACCTACTATCACAACAAATTCTCCATTATTTATTTTTAGATTTATTTGATTTAACGCCCTCACTTCTGTTTCCGATTTACCATATATTTTATTTAGGTTTTTTATCTGTAAAATACTCATAATTTACTCCTTGTTTGACATGTTATTTACACTTATCAATTTTATAGCTTCACACTTGCATATACATCTATAAGCTTATCTTTATAATATATTTTTGTTGTAGAGCTTTTATTTCCTATCTAAACCCAACGTCCACAACCAGCTAAACAGTTTCCATCAAATCTACTTCTTAAATAATCCATTATAGTCCATATATCTAACTTTACCAAAAGTTCGCCATCAGATATTGTTATATTTTTAGGACTAAGTTGTAATATTTTTATCAATTATAGAAATCATATCCTCTGTACTTAGTTCATCCTTCAAAGTTGAGGTAGTTAAATCACAACAACAATGTGTACATGATAAGTTACATCTTTCAGTTATAATAAAATAAACACTTTCAATTTTTCTAGTAAAATTATATTTTTTATTTATTAATATTCTTTCATTACATAAACATTTAATAAGATTATCAAAATATAACCTACTATCTTTGGCAAGTTCAAAACAATCTAATATATCATTATGACTTAAATTCATGTTTTATATGATATAAATTTTTAAGATAGGATTTAACAACGATTATAATAATATTTATTTATATTTCTGATTTAAACATTATTTGATTTGAATTGGCTATTAAATAAATAAATTAAGACTAAATTTTCATTATATTTTTAATTTATTCAATTAAATTTTAGCATAGTTACATAAAATAGTAT
>NZ_JAGWCV010000061.1:0-21389 GCF_020657735.1 Clostridioides sp. ZZV15-6383
GATTTGTGCTTATTATATATTATACGAAACAAGCAAGTCAATATACCAAATTTTTAAATAATCATATTTATTTTAATTTTCAAAATATTAGGTATATTTGTCTTAAATTAATATTTTAAAAGTTTTTTTAATCTAATTTATACTTTTATATGCCAATATTTGTCTATATTTCAAAAAAATAAAAAAAGCCTTTACAAAAAGGCTTTTTTTTACTTATAATATTAATTTTTTAATCTAGCTTTAAAGTCTATCTTTTAACATTTTCTGGTACTTCTAAAGTTATATTTCCTATTTTTCCATCTCTGAATTCATTTAAAACAGTTGTGGCTATGCGCGTATAATCAAGTTCTTTTTTCCCTGTTATAAAACCTCTTTTTTGACCAATCATATCCATAGTTTCAATTGGAGTTTCTCCTAAAGAATCTAACCTATATCTAGTTTTCAGCTTCTCAGGTTCTATCTTCATAAGTTTTTCTATAAGTCTTAAAGCCAAAGTCTCAGTATCCAAAATCTCATCCTTTATGGCTCTACTAAATGCTAAATTTAAGGCAACTTCTTGGTCTTCAAACTTAGGCCAAAGTATTCCAGGTGTATCTAAAAGTTCAAGGTTTCCCTTTAATCTAACCCATTGCTTTCCCTTAGTCACTCCTGGTTTATCTCCTGTTTGAGTGCTTCTTCTACCTGTTAATTTATTTATAAGGGATGACTTACCAACATTTGGCACTCCAACTATCATTATTCGTATAGCTCTTTCTTTTCTACCTTTATCCTTTAAAGAGTTCATTTTTTCTCTAGTTACATTCTTACATTCTTCAATTATCTTGTTTATACCAATCCCTTTTATTGTATCTACAGGTATAGCTTTTATATTAATTTTTTTATAATACTCTATCCATTGATTTAATTTGTCTCTATCTGCCATATCACTTTTATTAAGTACAACAACTCTTGGTTTGTCTCCTACAAGCCTGTCTATATCTGGATTTTTACTACTAAATGGTATTCTAGCATCTAAAAGTTCAATTACCACATCAATCAATTTTAAGTTGTTTTTTACCAACTCCTTAGTTTTTTTCATATGACCTGGATACCAGTTTATATGTAGATTGTCATCCATAAGATACTCTTCATATTCATTTGACACATGTATCACTCCTTATTAACATTATATTATTATATCCTAATTTCACTTAAAAAATATATCTTTACAAACTATAATATTGTCACCTTTTTAACATCGTACTTTACAGAATATTATCCTCTTATTTTTAATATTATTACAAAATACAATGCAATATTTTATTAATTTTATTTTTCATTTTAAAAGGCATAAATTCATAGATAAATAATGTACATTTTCAACAAATAGTTCTATGTATTCAGAATATAATTATTTGCTGTGATTTTCATTAAAATAGAAAGAGGACTGATAAATCAGCCCCCCATTTATAAGTAAAGTTTTTAATTATTTATTTCTAGCTTCTTTTATCTTAGCAGCTTTACCTACTCTACCTCTTAAGTAGTTTAGTTTAGCTCTTCTTACTTTACCTTTTCTAGTAACTTCTATTTTTTCTATCTTTGGAGAATGAACTGGGAAAGTTCTTTCTACACCAACATTGAAAGACATTTTTCTAACTGTGAAAGTTTCTCTTGCTCCTCCACCTTGTCTCTTTAATACTACACCTTCGAATACTTGTATTCTTTCTCTTTTTCCTTCTATAATTCTAACGTGTACTTTAACTGTGTCCCCAGGTCCAAAATTAGGAACTTCATTTTTTAATTGTTCTTGCTCAATTGCTCTTAGCATTTCATTCATCTTTCTTCCTCCTAAATATCATAGACGTTCTTAACTACCCGACCAGTGTAAACAGAGGAACGCCCGTATTTTCAACATTTTATATTATACTATACTTCAATAGTTATTACAAGCACTTTTATGTTTTTAATTCCATTTATAGGTACTTTATTGTATACATATATATTAATTTTGTATTATATTTTATTTTTCCTTAAACTTTTTATATAAATCTAATCGTCTTTCTTTAGTTATTCTTATAGATTCTTCTCTTCTCCACTCATCTACCTTTTTATGATTACCTGATAAAAGCACTTCTGGTACTTTTAATCCTTCAAAATCTCTAGGCCTAGTGTAATGAGGATATTCTAACAAGTTATCTTTAAATGATTCTTCTTCAAATGATTCTTCTTGATTTAATACACCTGGTATTAATCTTGATATAGAATCTATCATTATAAGTGCTGGAAGCTCTCCTCCAGTTAGTACATAATCTCCAATCGAAATTTCATCAGTGACTATTAAATCAATGATTCTCTCATCTATTCCTTCATAATGACCACATAGAAGTATTATATCCTCTTCTACAGACACCTGCTTTACTATAGATTGATTGCATACCTTCCCTTTTGGAGTTAGATAAATTACTCTTGGATTATTTATATTGTGAGTTGTTATTATGTGCTTATATGTGTCATATATAGGTTGAGGAGTCATTACCATACCAGCTCCTCCTCCAAATGGATAATCATCTACTTTTTTATGTTTATTATTGGAAAAATCTCTTATATTATATATATTAACTTCAATTATACCTTTTTCAATTGCTCTTTTCATTATACTTTCGTTCATATATGAATTAAATATTTCTGGAAAAAGCGTCATTATATGAAATCTCATATTACCACCTAATCTATCATTCCCTTAATAGGGTCTATAATCATTTTTCTTTCATAAATGTCTATTGTAGGTACAAATTTTTTTATAGCTGGTATCATAAATTCTTTATCTTCATCACCTTTTACTACATATACATCATTTGCTGAGTATTGAAGAACATCTTCTAGGACTCCTACATATTTTCCATCTACGGTTAAAACTTCCATTCCAATCATATCTGCTATAAAAAATTCTCCTTCTTCAAGTTCTCTGCTATCTTCTCTAGATACGTACATAAATTTATTTTTTAGCTTTTCTGCTTTCTCTATGCTATCTATACCTTTTATCTTCATCATAACCATAGAACCTTTGTATCTTACTTTTTCAACAGTCCATTTATTATTTAAATCTTTTCCTAGATAGAAGTCTTTTAATTCATCAAATCTCTCTATATCATCAGTAAGTGGATAAACTCTTACCTCACCTTTTAGACCTTGTGTATTTACTATTTGACCTACCTTAAAATGAGTTAATTTTTCTTTCATGTTATCACCTTCTTAAAAAATTTAATCTTATGTGGTCATGTCGTCATAAATTCTTAAACTAGATATAATTATACAAAAAGGACTAGGTATTATACCTAATCCTCCTATTTACACTATCTCAAGAGAAACTTTTATATTTTCTCTATTAGCAACAGATCTTACGACAGTTCTTATAGCTTTAGCTATTCTTCCCTGCTTACCAATAACCTTACCCATATCCTCTTGAGCAACTGTAAGTTTTAAGACGATACCGTCATTATCTTCAAATTCCTCAACGACAACTGAATCAGGATTATCAACTAGAGCCTTAGCTATATCTACAACTAGCTCTTTCATATATTTCATCTCCTAAAGTAACCTCAGCAATGAGTACTTACTTAAACTAATTGCCAAGAAAAATTATTTTGCTTGTTTAGAAGCTTCGAATTTTTCTATTACTCCATTTTTTACAAGTAATTTTTTAACTACTTCTGTTGGTTGAGCACCAGTAGCTAACCATTTTATAGCTTTTTCATCATTTATTCTTACTTGTTTAGGTTCAGAAATTGGATTATAGTATCCTATTTCTTCTATAAATTTTCCATCTCTTGGAGCTCTTGAATCAGCTACTACTATTCTGTAGAAAGGTTTTTTATTAGCTCCCATTCTTTTTAATCTTATTTTAACTGCCATTACAGTCACCTCCGAATAATTTTTACTTTTTTATATTTTATTTAAAAAAAGGTAAACCGCCTAAGCCGCCCCTTTTCTTCATACTCTTTTGCGAACCAGCAAACATCTTCATCATTTTTTTCATTTCATTAAGTTGTTTTATAAGTCTATTTACATCTTGTACACTAGTTCCACTACCTCTAGCTATTCTTTTCTTTCTAGACGCATTTAATACTCCTGGGTTTCTTCTCTCATATGTAGTCATTGATTGAATTATGGCTTTAGTTCTATTCATTTCTTTGCCATTCAAATCTACATCTCCAAGTTGGTCTTTTACATTTCCCATACCAGGTATCATACCAAGTATCTTGTCAAGAGGACCCATATTTTGTATTTGTTCCATTTGTTGTAAGAAATCCTCAAAATCAAGCTCTTGTTTTTTAATTTTTTGCTCTAGTTCCTTAGCTTTCTCTAAGTCTATGTTTTCTTGTGCTTTTTCTATTAAACTTAAGACATCTCCCATACCTAATATTCTCGATGCCATTCTGTCTGGGTGAAAAGGTTCTATATCATCTAACTTTTCTCCCATACCCATAAATTTTATAGGCTTTTGTGTAACTGCTCTTATTGAAAGTGCAGCACCACCTCTAGTATCACCATCTAATTTAGTTAATACTACTCCATCAACGCCAAGTGCTTCATTGAAGCTTTCTGCAACATTTACAGCATCTTGACCTGTCATAGAATCTACAACCAAAAGTATTT
Source organism: Clostridioides sp. ZZV15-6383 (assembly GCF_020657735.1). Taxonomy (NCBI): domain Bacteria; kingdom Bacillati; phylum Bacillota; class Clostridia; order Peptostreptococcales; family Peptostreptococcaceae; genus Clostridioides; species Clostridioides sp. ZZV15-6383. Next base: position 4,636 of record NZ_JAGWCV010000061.1, read on the forward strand.
CATGTGGTTTAACTTCTGTTTTAATAGATTTTAACTCATCCATAAGTACTTCATCTATATGAAGTCTACCAGCTGTATCTATAATAACTAAATCATTAGCATTTTTAATTGCATGGCTTAAACCTGCTTTTGCAATATTTACTGGATTTTCCTTATCTCCCATATTAAATACAGGGATATCCAATTTTTCTCCAACAACTTGAAGTTGCTTTATAGCTGCTGGTCTATAAATATCACAGGCTACTAATAAAGGTTTTTTACCTTGTTTTTTAAAATATCCTCCAAGTTTTCCTGCTGTAGTAGTTTTACCTGCTCCTTGCAGTCCAACCATCATTAAAATTGTAGGAGGTTTTGAGGAAATCATCACTTTACTTTGTACATCCCCCATTAAACTTGTAAGTTCTTCATTTACAATTTTAATTACATGCTGAGCTGGAGTTAAGCTTTGCATAACTTCTTGTCCAACACATCTCTCTTGAACTTTTTTTATAAAATCTTTAACTACTTTAAAGTTAACATCTGCTTCAAGAAGAGCAAGTTTAACTTCTCTCATAGCATTTTTTACATCTACTTCTGTAAGTTTTCCTTTTGATTTCAACTTACTAAATGCCCCTTGTAGTTTATCAGACAATCCTTCAAATATCATTTTATCATCTCCCTACATACATCTTCTATATTTTCTAGCTTAGGGATTAAATTAGCACAATCTCTATTGTGCAATAAATCTTCTTTAATGTCAATAATTTTATCTTTTATAATCTTAATATTTTTTTCCTGCTCTTGAATCTTTGATACTAAGTGTAACTTCTCTTCATAATCTCTTAGTATTTTTTCTGAACGTTTTAAAGTATCATACACACCTTGTCTTGATACATTAAGATTTTCACTAATTTCACCTAAAGAATAATCTTCTTCATAGTATAGAGCAACTATTTCTTTCTGCTTGTCAGTTAATAATTCTTTATACTGTTCAAATAACAATCCAATTTCGACCATTTTTTCTATATTCATATCTTACACTTCCTAGCAGTATACTGTAAAGGTTATTTACTTTACACTATTGTATTTTATATCATATAAACACTCTTGTCAACCATTATTTTTAAAAGAACACTAGTTACCAAATAATGCATCTGAAAATGATTTTGCATTGAAATCTTGTAGGTCTTCTACTCTTTCTCCAACTCCAATAAGTTTTACAGGCACATCTACTTCTGATTTTACTGCAAGCACTACTCCGCCTTTTGCGGTTCCATCAAGTTTTGTAAGTACTATACCTGTTATATCTGCAACTTCTTTAAATGTCTTTGCTTGAACAACTGCATTTTGACCTGTTGTAGCATCTACTACAAGAAGCACTTCACGCTTTGCTTCTGGAAATTCTCTATCTACTATTTTAAATACTTTTCCAAGCTCATTCATAAGATTAGCTTTATTGTGTAATCTTCCTGCTGTATCACATATTAATACATCTGTTTTTCTAGCCTTTGCAGCCTTTATGGCATCAAATACTACTGCTCCAGGGTCTGCTCCTTCTTGATGCTTTATTATATCTACATTAGTTCTATTTGCCCAAATTTCTAATTGCTCTGTAGCTGCTGCTCTAAATGTATCTGCTGCTGCCAATAAAACTTTTTTTCCTTCTTTTTTATATCGATTTGCTAGTTTACCTATTGTAGTAGTTTTACCAACTCCATTTACACCTACCATTAAGATTATACATGGTACTGGTTCTATATCCAGTGTAGAGTTTTCATTTGTAAGAATGTCTTCAACTATAGATTTAAGTTCTTCTCTTACCTTTATTGGTTCAGTAATACCTTTTTGCTTTATTTTATCTCTTAGTTTTTCAATTATATCCATAGTCGTATTTACACCAACATCTGCTGTTATTAAAATTTCCTCTAAATCTTCAAGCAATTCTTCATCTACTTTTGTATATGATTTTAAAACTTCATCTATTCTATCAGTTATTCCTTGTTTTGCCTTTGTTAATCCTTGTTTTAGTCTTTCAAATAAGTTAACTTTCTTTTCACCTTTGTCGTCCACTTCTTCAGGTTCAACATCCTCATCATAACTTTCTAATTCTCCTGTTATCCCCTCATGAGAATCACTATCTAAAATAGATTCTACTTCTTGCTCATCACTATTTATCTGACCTTTTGCTTCTTCATTTTCTCCAGTAATTTCATTAGTAGTATCTTCTTCAGCTTTTTCTTCAATATCTTCTACTTTATCTATCACTTCTTCTTCAAGACCCGAAAAAATGGTTTCTTCCATATTTTCTAGATTATCACTACTACCTTCTATTTCTTCTTCTGATTCAGTATCTTTTTTTTCTATTTCCTTTTCTTTCCCAAAACCAAATAATTTTTTTAACACTGTTCTTCCTCCTATGTCAATTTAAGTTATATAATATCAGTTATTTGCTGAGCTTCTTTTAATTTTAAACTAATAACTTTTGAAATAGCTTTTTCTTGCATTGTAACTCCATAGATATAATCAGCAGCCTCCATAGTTCCTCTCCTATGAGTTACTGATATAAATTGTGTTTCTTTAGATAAATCCTTTAAAAATTCTCCAAATCTAAATATATTTGCATCATCAAGTGGAGCTTCAATCTCATCTAATATACAAAATGGTGTTGGTTTTGTAATTAATATAGCAAATAGTATACTTATTGCTGTTAAAGCTTTTTCTCCACCAGATAATAGATTTAAGTTTTTCATTTTTTTACCTGGTGGTTGAGCTGTTATTAGTATATCACTTTCTAATAAATTTTCTTTATCTAGAATAGTTAATTCTCCACAACCTCCACCAAATAATCTCTTATATACATACTTAAAGTTTTTACTTATTTCTTCAAATTTAATCTCAAATTCAGATTTCATATTTTCTTCTAATGTATGTATAAGTTTTTCTATCTCTTCCATAGATTCTTCTAAATCTTGTTTTTGTGCACTATAAAAATCATATCTTTCTTTTATTTCTTCGTATTCCTTTATAGAATCTATATTTATATTTCCAAGACTTCTTATTTCTCTCTTTAGACTTTCTAAGAATTTTTTGTCTATATCTAAATCTTCATTTTTAATTTCCAATGCTTGTACTAAAGTCATTTCATATTGCTCAAATAACTTATTTATATATGTGTCTTGACTAGACTTTAATCTTTCTAATCTTCCACCAACTTTGAATAAACTTTCTTTAAGTTCTATATGTTGTCTATCTATAGTTTTTAATTCTTTATTAATTTCATCAAAACTATTTTTCAAATCATCCTTTGCAATTTTTCTAGTTTCAAGATTTCTATTACTATCTCCTAATTGTTTTGTTAAATTTTCTTTTTCTTTTTCCTCAATAGCTATAGAATCTTGCAATTTAACTATTTCTTTTTCTTCATAGTTTAATGATTCCTCTAGCTGTTTATTTTTTTCTTCTAACTCACAGTTTTCACCAGATATTCTTTTTATATCTCTAACTATACTGTTGTAAGCTTCTGTTTTCTTTACTATAGTCAAGTTTAATTCATCAAATTCAGATTTTTCTTTATCATACAAATCGTTATATTTTTTTATTTCTTCATTCAATGCATCAATTTTTTCTTTGTTTTGGCTGTGTATATTATCTAACTCTTCCATATCTCTTCTAACATCATCACTTTTTTCGAGTGTGTAATTTAAATTGGAATTCAAATCATTCTTCTCATTCTCTAATTTAGTAATACTACCTTTTAAAGATTCAATTTCAGATTCAATATTCTTTATACTGGTACTTTTTATTATTATACTTTTTTCTAAATCTTTTATTTTACTTTCATGCGATTCAATTTCATTTTTTATATTTTTTATATCTTTGTCTAGAGATTCTCTTTTTAATTCTAATTCTGAAATCTGAATCTTGATATTATTTATCTTTTCTGTATATTCATTAATGTATCTTTTTCTCGATAGTATATTACCATTAGTTTTTAAACTTCCTCCAGTCAAAGACCCTCCTGGATTTAAGATTTCACCATCCAAAGTTACTATTTTAAACCTATGACCAGTTTCTTTTGCAAATTTTATACCTTCGTCTATATTATTTATAAGAATTGTTCTTCCAAGTATATTTTCAATTATATTTCTATACTTTTCATCAAATGTAATTAAATCACTTGCTATTCCTATGAATTTAGTATTCGCTTTTAAGTTTCCTAGACTTATTTTATTTGATTTAATTATATTTAATGGAAGAAAGGTTACTCTACCTAAATTATTCTGCTTTAAATAGTTTATTGCAGATTTAGCACTAAACTCATCATCAGTTATTATATTTTGCATATAAGCACCAAGAGCTGCTTCTACAGATTTCTCATATTTTTCAGGTACATTTATAATTTGACCTAATGCTCCATGAACCCCTTTTAAATTTTTATTTTTTAATACTTCTTTTACACCTCTGTTAAATCCTTCATAATGATTTTCCATGTCTATATAGACATTTAATTTTGAATTATATCCATTTAGATTATATTTATTTTTCTGTATTTCATCTTCTAGCTTATTGTGTTTACTAATTGAATCTTGCAAATTAGTTGATAATTCTTTATTTCTATTATTTACATTCTTTAAATTCTCATTTTGCATATTAAAGTCTTTATTTATACTGTCTAATTCAGATGACTTTATTTCAATACTCTTATTTAATTCTGCTATTTCTGAGTTTATATTTTCATCTCTGATATTCATATTTTCTTTATTTGCATTTAAAGTCGACAATTTATTACTAAACTCTTGTTTCTTATTTAATATATCTATTATACTTTCTTTCAATAATTCTACATCATTATTTAAGGATTCTAACTTAACTTTTTGTTTATCTTTGCTGGATTCCAATATTTTTATATTTTCTTGCAAAGTAGATAGCTCTTCACTACCTAATAATTTATTACTTTCTAATTCTTTTATGTACTGCTTATTTTCATTTAGTTTTTCTTTTATATCATTTATTTCTAAATTTTTTCTATGAATTTCATTCGTAAAATTCCTTATTCTTTCCTTAATTAAATTTATTTGAGACTCTTTTTTTGATATAACACCTTTAATTGAGTTTATATAATCTACAGATTTTTCAATTACATCTTGTAATACCTCTACCTCTTTATTAATATCCTCTTGCTTTTTCTCTACAATACTTTTTTGTTCTTCTTTTTCATTGAGTTCCTTTTCAATGACCTTACTATGCTCATTAACTTCGCTTAATTCTTTTTCTATCCCTTCAATTTCTCTTATAAAACTATTTACTTCCAGTATCTTCAATTTCTCACTTATTTCCAAGTACTTCTTTGCTTTTGTCTGTTGATTAAAAAGAGGTTTTAATTGATTTTCAATTTCTATATATATATCATCTATTCTTTCTAGATTTTCCTTTGTATTGCTTAAATTTCTTTCTGCTTCCTGTTTTTTATATCTATATTTTGATATACCACAAGCTTCATCAAAAACTTTTCTTCTACTTAAAGGATTATTACTTAATATTTCATCTACTTTTCCTTGTTCTATGATTGAATAACCATCTTTTCCAATACCAGTATCTAAAAAGACTTCTTTTATATCTTTTAATCTACAACTCTTATTATTTAGAAAAAATTCACTTTCACCATTTCTATAAGCTCTTCTTCTTATAGTTACTTCTGTAAAATCTAATTCCAATTGATTTTCAGAATTATCAATAGTAAGAGCAACCTCACAGTAATTCATAGGTTTTTTTGTATCTGTACCTGCAAATATTACATCTTCAAGTTTATCACCTCTAAGACTCTTAATACTCTGTTCTCCTAGCACCCATCTTACAGCATCAGATATATTACTTTTTCCACTTCCATTTGGCCCTACTATTGCTGTTATTCCTTCTTTAAAAATAATATCTGTTTTTACTGGAAAGGATTTAAATCCCTTTAACTCTAGTCTTTTTAAATACAAATCGTTTCTCTCCCTTCATCGTTAAAACTAAAGGTTATAAATGTCATACAATTTTCTATGAATGTCTTTCATATTAGTAATAATTAAACTTTTCCCATCTAACACAATTTCTAATTGATTTATATCTAAATCTGATTCTTGTGTTTTTAAAATCACGCCAAATTTTTCTTTCATATATTTAACATTTGTTTTTTTATTTCCTATTATCTTAGAAAGATTCTTTTTATTAGATTTCACCAACATCTGTTTTATATTTTTATTTTGTAAAATAATAAATTCCAAATAATCTTTTATCATGTCAGCTTCTACCAATTCTCTAAATGCAGGGTGATATGGTCCTGCTAAAACAGCTTTTCCAATTTGTATGTCATCAGTAGCTTGAAGTCCAACTCTTATTACATTGATATTATTGACATAAAACAATACAAGAACTTTTTTTACTATGTTTATACTCTGTTCAAGAGTAAATGGATTATACTCATTTTGTTGCATTAATTTTTCAAGACCTGTATCTTTTACTACTAAGGTTGGATAAACTCTAACACAATCTGGTTTTAGCTCTACAAATTTCTTTGCTGTAAATATACATTTTTCTTCTGTATCAGCTGGAAGACCAATCATCATCTGTAAACCAAGTTTAATTCCACTATTTTTTATCATATTTGAACTCTTGTATACAATTTCTGATTGATGGCCTCTAATACTATCTAATAACACTTTTTCATCTAAAGATTGTACTCCAAGTTCAATTATGCTTGTCTTATATTCTTTTAGCATACTTAATATATCTTCATCAATACAATCTGGTCTTGTAGACATTCTAATATCTTTTACTAGACCTTTTTCTACATATTCTTTAGCAACTGATAATAAACTTTTTTGTATATCAATATCTATAGCAGTAAAGCTACCACCAAAAAATGCTATTTCTACATCAGCATCTTTATCTATAGTCTCTAAACATTCTTCAATTATGTTTCTTGCATCTTCACTTGTAACATCAGTACTCACACCTGTTATTTTTTTTTGATTACAAAATATACAATCATGAGGACATCCTTTGTGAGGGACAAATATAGGTATAATTCTCTTTTTCATCTACAACATCCTTCTAATCTAAATATTTCTTTTTATATTTTTACATATTATATTTATTTTTCCCATAATTTTTTCTTTAAAGCTACTTTAGCAGCTAACTGTTCAGCTTCTTTTTTACTCTTACCTTCTCCTATACCCAATACATCTTCATTAATTCCAACTTCCATTACAAATCTTTTATTATGGTCTGGTCCTTTTTCTTCTATAAGCCTGTACCAGATATTGTTTTCTCCATTACCTTGTAACACTTCTTGAAGATGTGTTTTGTAGTCTCTAAATATGTTTCCTTTTCTTGAATCATAAATTATATTTTCCATGTAATGAAGTATAAACTGTCTTGCACTTTCAAAGCCTCCATCAAGATATATGGCTGCTATTACAGCTTCAAATGCATCTGCTAATATTGAAGTTCTATGTCTTCCTCCAGTTGCTTCCTCTCCTCTGCCTAATAACATGTGAACACCTAAATTTATATCATTAGCTACTTCACTTAACGAATCTTCACAAACTATATTTGCTCTAAGTTTAGTTAGTTCCCCTTCGGGCAGATTTGCTTCTTCATTGAACAAATAATCACTTATCACTATGCCTAAAACTGAATCCCCTAAAAATTCTAACCTTTCGTTAAAATTATACTTTTTATTTTCATTAGAATATGAACTATGAGTAAGAGCTTCTAGTATATATTCTTTATTTTTAAATTTATAATTTATAACATTTTCAAATCTTTGTATATTATCTAGTAATTTTTTACTTATTTTCATATTTACATCCCTCCAAAATCCTATTCTATAAATTCTAGTGTACTATTTTTGTCCAAGTATTGCAAAACCAAAATCTATAATACTCTTCCTCATAAAAATAAAACTACCTATGAAACAAAATATCTCATAGGTATCATAGGCAGTTTTAATTCTTATGAATTTTTACTCTCTATCATCACAACTTGAACAACCACCACATGTACAATCATCATCGCAATCATCTTCTGATGATAATATTACAGCCTTACAATCAGGACAAACAACATCTACTTCATCATCATATAACAAATCTTCGTCTATTTCTACTAACTCTCCACAATTTGGGCATTCCATTTCTATATAGCTGAAGTCCTCATCATCCTCATCATCTTCTTCATAAAGATCTTCTTCCATGTCAGCAATATCTTCTTCTAAATCTGCTAAATCTTCATCTATAGATTCAACAAAATCTTGAAGTTCTTCTTGTTCTTCATCCAATGTTACAATAGCATCTGCAAATACTTCTAATGCATCAACTATTTTATGTATCATTTTCCCTTCTTTGCTTTCAGTACTTATTTCTAGTCCTTCTGCTAGGCCTTTTAAGTATGCAACTTCTTCATATAAATGTTTCATGTAACACCCCTCGCTTTCTTTTTTATATATAAACTAAAAGCTCATATATCTTATATTATTAAGACATATAAGCTTTTATATACATAAATTTTTATACTCTTGACAAATATTCACCTGTTCTAGTATCTATCTTTACTTTATCTCCAGTATTTATAAATAATGGTACTTGAACAACTGCTCCAGTTTCAACTGTAGCTGCTTTAGTTACATTACTTGCTGTATCACCTTTTATACCTGGTTCTGTATCTGTAACTTCTAACTCCGCAAAGTTTGGAGCTTCTACTTGGAATGGTTGCCCTTGATAAAATCTTATTGTAGCAACTTCATTTTCTTTTAAGAACTTAATTGCATCTTCAACTTGTTCATAATTTAATGGTATTTGTTCAAAATTTTCTTGATCCATAAAATAATATAACTCACCATCATTGTATAGATATTGCATTTGTCTTGTATCTATAACAGCCTTAGGGAATTTTTCACTTGGATTGAAACTTTCTTCTCTTATAGCTCCTGTTTTTAAGTTTTTGTATTTAGTTCTAACGAAAGCAGCTCCTTTACCTGGCTTAACGTGTTGAAAATCAACTACTAAACATGGTTGTCCATCTTTTTCAAATGTAACACCTTTTCTAAAATCACCTGCTGATACCATTTTTTGTTCCTCCATATTAAAATAAATTTCTTATTTTTTAGTAAATTTTAAATTACTATGCCTCTAAAATTATATCTCTTACTTGAATTCTGTCAAGTCAGGATTACAAATTTTTACTAATATCATAATATCATAAGTTATACAATATAAACAAGTATTTGGCAAATTACTTATTTTATATTTTTATTATTCTCCTATACAATCTTAATCTATACATTTTACATATTGATATTATTTAATTACATAGTTCTTAGTAATTATACTTTATATGATTAATAGCTTTTATTTCTTTCTCATAAATCTATTCGTTTTCATATGCTTTCGCTAAAATTCCACACTTTTATTTTAAACTTAGTTTCATAGTTTTGACTACGCTTTGATAATTTCAATTTTATATTAACATATTGACCATTATTACTAATTGATACATACATTTCATCTACATAATCTCCAATTTCATAACCACCTGCTTGACTACTTTCACCATTTAAAGAATTCACAAATAACTTATTTCGTCTTTCATTTAATATGATTTCTTTATTACTTATGTATTCTTCATTATTAGTTATATTTTCATCTACATATCTACACTTTATAGATGTTGTCCTTTTAAAGGTTTCTTCGTCATTAGATACATTTATTATTCCCATAGAATTACTAATAATTCCTTCCATAGATTTTATGATTTCAAGAACTTGTTGTTGTAATTCTATCCTATCTTCTATTTTTAGTTTTAAATCTATTGTAAGCACGAATATAGAATATAAAACCATTATCAAAATTACAATCGAAGTTAATGATACCACACTTTCCAAAAGTAAATAGCCATATTTACGTTTCATATTTTCCCTCTTTCAGAAGTACTCTTCCACTTACAGGTGTAATTGTTATAGTTTTTCTTAATCTATTATTATATATCTCTATTGTAGATGCTTTTTGAGGTGAGCCATCAGACTTAAATTTTATTATATCAATGCTTCTAGCTATTTTTACATTTTTAGGCAGTATTATTGATTTAATATTTTTACCATCTTTTCTCAATACATAACCTTCATGTTTATCTTGATTTATATAGTATATATATGTATTGTAGTTGCTAAACATATTAATTCGCCTAACATACCTTATATCTGAACAAAGTTGACGTGCAAATAAATTTATTTTATGATTTTCAAGATTATCTTTTGGAAAAGATAATGTAACTATCAATAGTATTATACTGATAGATACTACTAATTCTATTACAGTCACATTCCTTCTTTTTTCAAAGTTATACACCCCTATACTTATACACATATACTAATTTTTTTTCATCAAAATTCTTTTTTATGTTTTCAATTATGTTTTCTTTAAGTTCTTCTTCAGATTCTTTAATATCTATTTCTGTGGATTCAGCAATCTCTTGATTGCTGATATCTTCATTCTCAGTTTTGAATTCATTTAGAAATTCATTCTTTTTAGATTCTCTATAACCATTAAACATTTTGTCATTAATTTTATTGTTATTAGATTTATCCATATAATCTTCAATATCAATTCCTACCCATGGATTTTTAATTTTTACTCTTGCTTTTATTACTTTTAATAATTCTTTTTCTCTAACTGTACTTGCTATATCAAATTCAAAAAAATCACCTCTATCGTAGATAGTATTATTTTCTACTTTTAAAGAAAGTTCTTCTAACCCGCTATAAGACGTATCTTTTATTTTTTTTATACAATCAATCATGTTATTTCCTAAGAAATATTCTCTAAATTCATCTTCATTATTAGCTTTATTAATAGCTTCTTCAACACAAGAAAGTACATTACTTACCGATATTTCTATTCCACTTAAAGAAATTTCTTTTAGTTGAGTATCCTTGTACCCTAACTCAAATATATTATTATGTGTGTAGATTAAACCTATACACATAATACACACAGTACTTATAATAGAAAATATTATCAATGTTATTATTAATATAGAGCCTTTATTTTCTAGTAACATAGCTATTAAACCTCAACTTTTTAAATTTATTTTTTATTTCTATATTTATTTCATAACATTGATAATAATCTAAAATTTGTTTTACTGTACTGCTAATCTCATATCCATTTATGTAATTTTTTTCTGTTTCATCTTCAATTGACTCATATTTACTATTTTGTATTCGATACTTCTCATCTTCTATATATTTTTTTGCTGTAGCTAACATTTCTCTATCAGATGAATTTCTACTGATAAAACCATAGCAACTATACAATGATGTAGAAACTAAGTAAACAGCCACATATAATATAGCAATACTTATTATACATTCGATTGATATAAAACCACTCTTTCTTATTTTCAATAATAAAAACCCCTAAGTAATATTTTATATAAAAATTTAACTATAAGTTTTTTCATAAATGTCTTTTATAAGTTTTTTCATTGTTACTTAAAGCTTTTCATGTTCATATACAAACATAGATTTTTTAAATCTTATTGCACCAGTAATTATATCCTTTTAATACACCACCTTCACTCTTAATAACATTAACTGAAACTACTAATCTTTACTTGTAATCAACATTGTAAAAATAATTAATTATATTTACTTTATAATGTATTGTAAGATTCTCCACCCCCTATACCTATATTTTTTATACAGTCTACTGTTTTTCTTAAATCTTTTGCTCAATATCAAAACATACATAAACATTATTTTTTATATTTTCAAATAAATAATTATGAATGATTTGTGAAAAGCATTGTTTCACTATTTATAATAATATCTTTCTCATTTATATTTATTGACACCTAGATTTCAATTTATACTTCATAAGTTAATAATTCTTTCGCCCTGTTTTATGCATCTACAACAAAAACTTAAATTTAAGTTACCATTTTTCATGTCATGTTCTATCCAAAAGTTTGCAAATATATGCTTTAAATTCTAAAAGTATGCATATTATTTTATTAGATAACAGTCAACTTGGATAAGTCTCTTTCATATAATTTAAAGTGACCGTTGAAAAGGGGGGTGACCTATTGGCAGCTCTTAAATCTTTTGAAAAACCCTTAACCCCTGAAGAAGAGATTGAGTATTTAACTAAATTTAAAATAGAAAACGATAAAAGTGCAAAAGATACATTAATTGAAAGAAACATGAGATTAGTAGCTTATATAGCAAAGAAATATAATAATTCGACGGAAGACCAAGATGACTTGATATCCATAGGTACAATAGGATTAATTAAAGCTATAGAAACTTATAATATAGACAAAGGAACTCGATTGGCAACATATGCCTCTAGATGTATTGAAAATGAGATTTTAATGAATATTAGGTCTAACAAAAAAAATAAAACTCAAGTATCTCTACAAGACCCTATCGGAACAGATAAAGAAGGTAATGAAATAAACACTACTTTTTATATGTTATTTCCTACTATTGTATATATTTATTTACTCTATAAAATAATACCCCTTCAAAATGCTTCTCTTAAGTCACTCAAACTAAAATACATATAAAATTATCATTAGTCAGTAAGTATATATTTTTCTACTTTCTAAAAATACATCCAAATCATCAAACTTTTTTAGCAATTACTTTATCATTATACAATGTAAAAGTAAAGCTCTCAAATAAATTGTTATTCATATAGCAAATAAATACTTAGTATCAATTTTTTAATATCTATTTAAATAGTATTTTTTATTTTGTCATTTTATAGATATTAATGTGTATTTAAGAATGATAAAAAACAATAAAATTTTATAATCCATTCAATAATATACTTTTTTCTATAAATATTTTACCCATAACCTTTATTTTTTTATTAAAATTCATTATAATAAAAAGTAAATCTAATTTTGATACACTTTTAACAATCATTATTTTCAGAAAAGTGATACTATTGAATATATTAAGAATAATTAGAGATGGAGGAACTAAGATATGAGCGTAATTGTAATATGTAGTCGTTGTGGAAAAGAAATAGATAAATATAGAAATAAATATATAACTTATTATGAGAAAAATACCAATGCAGAAATTAAAGTTTGTATAAATTGTGCATTAGATTTATTAGAAAAAACAAGAGAAAATCAAGAATTGAATATATAAGAATTTCAAGATACAATAATTCTTTAATAATTTAAGAAAGCACCTATGTAAAGGTGCTTTTTATGTGTAAATAATTTTATATGTAACTGTATCTTACGTTCTATTTTAAACTAAACCTATATACTTATTTCTATAAGTTTGCAAAAATAACTAATCCTAAAAATAGTACAACAATAATTGTCACAATCAATGCCAATATATTGATAATTTTTATGGTATTATTCTTAAATATTTTCGATAATAGCATAAAAACAGCTATTCCTATGATTCCTCCCAGTGTATTTCCTATCAAATCGGTTATATCACTTGCACCTAGTGCAAATATATATTGAAGTGTTTCAAATGCTAAACTAGTTATAAAAATAGGTATAACTTTTTTTATAAAGCTCCATTCTTCTTTTAGCATACACACATATATCCCAAATGGTATAAATATAGCCACATTTAATATAATCTCTGATATATCTACTCTATTATTAATTATAAGTGACCCAGCAAAAGGTACTAAGTTTATACTTCTAAGATTCATGGTTTCAAGAGATGAGATATCAAATTGCAACTTAAATAGTATTATCCATGTCAAAATAATTATGTAAACTATAAATAATCCTTTTGTAATATTATATTTTCTAGATTTCATTTATTACCTCCTTACTATATTATTGTATTGATAAATTAATACAATAATATAGTAAGGTAATTTATCTGTCAACTATTTCTTCTAAAATTATATTCCTTTTATAATTTCAATTTCTTTATCATATTTGCATGATTTAAGCTATTGTAGTATTTTCATATCTTTTTTTAAATTTTAATTGGTATTATTTTCTATATTTTTACCATCACATAACACTAACATTAAATCAAAACGCTACTCTCAATTGTCTCAAACTAAAAAGATACTGATAGCTTTATTAGTCATCAATATCTTCTTCTTTCAAATTTTTAAAATATTCTTCTAATTTGTCCAAGCTTTTACTATCTAAAACTTCATCATCATGTAATGCTGAAATAAAACTCTTAAATGAATTGTTATGCATAAAACTAAAGAAACTCTTTGTCTCAACTTTTAAATAATCTTTCTCTTTTATAGCTATAGTATAATGCGTACATCTATCTACCTTATCAGTAGTTAAAAAGCCCTTGTCTACTAAATTTTTTAGGAATGTTAGTGTTGTACTCTTTTTCCAATCATACTTTAACTTCATAGCTTCTATGACATCCCTTGAGGCTAAGATATCATCCACTCCCCAAATATATTTCATCAGTTTTAGTTCTGCATGTGGTAATTTATTAACCTTCATTAGTTTACACCTCTTACCAATTTATGTATAACTAAATTCTATAACAATAAGAGTATATAATCAATTAAATTAGGATAAGTATATTTTCCAATTTATTCCACAAAAATAAGTACTCCTGCAAAAGAGTATTTTTAGTGTATATTAATGAAAGCATACAATACAATTATAACATGTCTTATGTTTTAGTCTGATAATTTTCATTCGTTTTATTATTACAACTTATATTATATAGTTTTATGTGTCCTGTTAATATTTGTAATATTTTAGATACTCTTTATACTTGTGTTACTGATATACTTTGATTAAGAAAATTAAATCTAAAAGGAGGTATATCTACTATGAATTCTTGGAGCATTATATTTTTAAGTTACGGAATAACATTTACAATAGGAATCGCAATAAGATATTTAATTAAACGCAAAGCTAATTACTGCAACAAAAAATATTTAGATAAATTAGAATTAAAGTATGGGAATATAGATAGAGAAAAAGCCGTTAAATTAGAAATATTTTATGACTGTTTAATAGGTTTAGAATATATAATAATGGGTTTATTAATAAGAAAAACTGATATCGCAATAATATCAATAGTATTAGTATCTACTATAACAATAGTATCACATTATTTAATTATGAAAAGATACATTGTTCTATAATCTTTAAATTTATTAAAAAAGGAGGTAACAACTGACTTAGTTGTTACCTTCCAATCTATTTATTAATAAAATCTAATGCTTTGTAAAGTGTATCAAACCTATCATTACCTTTTATCATAGTATAGTGTTCTTTCGTTATAGAACTTATCTTTTCACATGCTCCACCACCAACAACATATAAATTTTCTGTCTGACCTGGTATATAATCTTTTATATCGCAAACTAGACACTCACTCTCTTTATAATTCCAACTTATTATTTGTGCTAATACCTTGTCAACTTCTCCCTCGAAAACTATTGTATGCTTATACATCTGTTTCACCTCAACATTATCTATTTTTTTATTTAATATACCCTCAGCTATTAGCTTTGCAACTGTATTTTTATTTTTAATGTAATAGTCTGTATCTGCCTTACTATCTACGAAGCATACTTCTATTAATATCGCTGGAGCTTTTGTATGACTAAGCCAATAAAGTCCTCTTACATCCGATTTTTCACCTCTGTTTTTAAATACAGTTGCTAATTTATCATTAACTCTTTTAGCATATACTTTGCCATTATTAGTTTTATATATTGTCTCTGTACCCATAGAATTTAGAGTTGTTTTATTTGCGTTGAAATGGATTTGTACTGCTAAGTCTACATTTTGCTTATTGGCTATTTGACATTGCTCTGCTAAATAGTTATTAGATTTATCTACTTTTCCAGTATATACAGTAGCTCCACCTTGTTTCAACCATTTTGCTATCAGTTCTGTTAGTGTTCTGTTTTCTTTTCCTTCATCTATATAGCCAGTTGCTCCTGTTCCTTTTCCACTTAAAGTGTGTCCTGGTACTATTGCTATTTTCATTATTTATTTTCCTCCTTTAGTTGTTTGTAAGTTTGGTTTATACCTATTGACATACCCCAACAAATTACACCTTGTAAGATTGCGTTAGGACTAAGCCCTAGCATCCAAATAGAAAATCCGATTCCCAACACAAGTAATATAATTGGAATGTATTTATTATCTAGTTGTTTATATTTTTTACAACCTTTACCTATAATAGAGAGAGCAGCTACTAAAATTAGCAACTGCTCTGGTATAAAACTTATTAAATTATCCATCTTTTATCCTCCTAATTAATTAAAATATTCCTTTTTGTATTGCAAATATAAAGAATCCTACTAGTGTTGTAATCATTGTTCCAATTAGCCATTTTAACATACTTGTCAGCGAATTTAAGTTTTCACATAATGCTTTTAACTCTGCTTTAGACTCTATATTTGCTATCTTTAATTCGTCTATTTCTTCTCCATGCTTATTTATTCTTGTTTCATGTCTTTTTAAATCTGCTTCTAAAAGTTCTTCATTCATGTAAGCCTCCTAATTAATTGAAATAAAAAAGAACCTATTCTATACAGTTGGTTCTACTGGTGTTTCTTCTTTATTTAATAAACCTGTTAACTCTAAATATTGTTCTTCTGTAATCCTATTTACTGCATAGAATACATCCATTTTATGCTGTAAATCCTCTCTAGTACTATAGTTCTTTTGTTCTATCATTAATTTTAATAAGTTATACATATCATTTCCTCCTAAATATTATTTAATTTGATATTTTCTAC
>NZ_JAGWCV010000062.1:0-19538 GCF_020657735.1 Clostridioides sp. ZZV15-6383
CAGCAATTCAAGTAGTATTGGATAGGTTCTATCCTATCTCTACATATAGGTTTCCCTATATGCTGACTATTTTAGCTACTAACTCATGACTAAAGTCACGAGTGTGCGTAGCTATTTTTTAATCAATAAGATTTTTAGCATATGAATAATCAAATACTGGTCCATCTAAACATATATAAGTATCATCCATCTTACAGTGTCCACATTTACCTATTCCACAACACATCTTTCTTTCATAAGAAACCCAAATATTCTTTTCATCTAAATCTCTTTTTAAAAATTCTCCTACTGTAAATTTCATCATCATTGGAGGTCCAACTACAACTATAGAAGTATTATTTATATCTTTTATATCCAATTCTGGTATGTATTTCGTTACTAATCCTACGTTTCCACTATATCCTTCATCTGCTCCATCTACAGTAACTAAAATATCAAGTTTTTCACTCCATCTCTTTAAATCATCTGCAAATAAAATATCTTTTGGCGATTTAAATCCTACTATTAGCTTAAATTTTTCACATTTTTCTTTATTTTTATAAAAATGTTCAACTATTCCTCTTACAGGAGCTAATGCACTTCCTCCTGCTACTACTACAATTTCTCTTCCTTCATAAAGAGACACATCAAATCCATTTCCATAAGGACCTCTTATAAAAAAAGAATCTCCTTCTTTATAATTAAACAACTCACTAGTTACTTTTCCTACATTTCTTATTGTAAAGTCAATATAATCTTCTCCATATCCTGATACTGATATCGGACTTTCACCATATTTAGGTATAGATATCTCATAGAACTTTCCAGGCAATACCCCTTTTGTATTGCAGTTTACTCTAAAAGTCCATTCTTTATCAGTATGTTTAACTATATCTAGTATTTTTGCACTTACTGGTATATATGAGTTCATTTATATTTCCTCCTTACTAGTTACTAAATCATTTATTTTTTCTATACACTTTGAAAATGATATGTATTGTGGACAGGCATCATCACATCTTCCACATCCAATACACATATGATATCCGAATCTTTTTTTGAAATCGTTTATTTTATGCATAGTTTTAAATCTCATTCTTTCCCCTTGTTTTTTTCTAAAAGAATTTCCACCTGCTATATCTGTATATCCATCTACTTGACATGAAGCCCAAACTCTTCTTCTCTCACCTACATTTTCATTTTCCTTATAGAAAATATCCTGCATTGTAAAACATGAACATGTTGGACATACAAAATTACATCTCCCACATCCAATACATCTTGTATCATATTCATCCCATATTGAATTTCCTATCATTTCATTTGAATCAATATTTTCTGGTACATCTACAGAAATTAAATTCTCAGTTACATAATTAACATTAAACTCAGTTGCTTCTCCATCAAATACTTCAAATTCACTATCCTTTATGTCTAAATACAGTGTATCTCCTTCTATATTTAATCCAATTGAATAATTATCAGTTTTATTAGAATCCATGCTTACACAAAAACAGTTTCTAAAACTTTCCTTACATCCTACAAGCACGAATTTCACTTTATCTCTAATGTTTTTATAAAAATAATCTTTCTCTTCTCCATTATTTAGATATATTTCATCAAGTCTTTTTATTCCATTTATATCACAAGCTCTTAAGAAAATTAAAATTTTCTTGTCGTCTAAATCGCTTTCCTTAAACTCTTTCTCAGTAAAATAAAATAATACTTGATTTATAGGGAGTACAACTTCTTTTGGTGAAAAATTTGATTTTTGAGCAAACTCCATTTCTTCAAAAGCGTTTACCTCTTTGTACCTTATCATGTCAGTATCTGAAAAAGTACCTTTAAATGGTATTAGAACTGGTGCAAATATCTTGTAGTCTTTTTTTAGATAATTCAGACCTTCATTGAATTTAGATGAATCTAATTTTAATTTCATTTTTATCACCTTTCTTATATTTTAGTTTTGCTTACTTGTTATCTTGTTTAAATCTTAACACTTTATTTTCTATACTTCTGTGATAATTATCACAGTTTCAAAAATAATAAAAAACCTTATCTGCTTTTTATAAAATTCAATAAAGTTAAGATAAATATTAGTGAATTAGATAATAAAAAAATCTATAAAATGAAAAAGAATCTATAAATAGATTCTCTTGATAATATCTTCATTTAATTAAATTTTTAATAATACTTTTACTTAATAATAATTAATTATTTTTAAAGTATTTTGATAACTCAATTTCTTTAACATAAAAACCTTTATTATCAATCTTTACAAGTTCTTCTTTTTGCAATACTTTTATCATTCTAGAAACAGTCTCCCTTTTACAGCCAAGCATATCAGCTAAATATGTAACTGTAATATTTACATTTAGTAGAGTCCATTCTCCACAGCAAATTCCAAATTCTTTACTTAATCTATATAACTTTGCTGCAAGTTTTTTATCTACTTTTATGGATATAGAATTTTTTAACTGTCTATATAAACGTCTTATTCTTCTTTCCATATAAGAAATAATATCTTTTGTAAGTTGAAAATCATTTTGCATAATTTCTAAAAAGTCTTCAATACTGTAATAAGCTACAATTGAGTTTTCAAATGCCTCACATCCAACAGTAGAATTTTTAGAAGAGTCAAAGGTAATATCGTTTATAATTTCACCAGTATTCAAAATAAAAATTACCTTTCTCTCACCATTTTCACTTATCTTAAAAATAGACACCTTTCCATCTAAGAGTACATAAACACTGTCCAAGCTATCTTTTTCATAAAATAAAATTTCTTTTTTTTGTAATCTTTTTAGTTTAGCTTTTTCCTTAAGTTGATTCTTCGTCTCAGTACATAAATTGTTAAAAATCATTACTTTATCAATATTATAATCTTTTAATTTAGACATGTAATATCTCTCCATTCCTAAATTTTTAAGAAAGCTCTATAAAACATTACAAATTTTTTTATTTTATTCATTTTTAAACAATTTTATAGCATTTGTAGTTTTAATCTTTCTTTCAATAGCTTCACTAGAAAGTTCTTTTACTACCTGTGTATATACTAAATCAATAATGAAAAATTGTGCTAATTTAGAAGATATTGAACCAGTTTCCAATACCGTTTCTCCTGATACATAAGATAAGTGCACATCTGAAATATCTTTTAATTCAGAGTTTTTATTTTCAGTAATTGATATAATTTTAGCATTATTAGCTCTTGCAAGCTTTACAGTTTTTATAATTTCCTCAGTCTCACCAGAATGTGAAATTGCTACTATTAAATCTCCCTCTTTCATTATGGAAGACATCATTATCATTGTATGGCTACTATCAAAGCTCACACAATTAAGTCCTATTCTCATAAATTTATAGTTTGAATCCTGTGCTATTATACCAGAATATCCAATACCTATAAAGTAAACTTTCTTTGCATCTATTATAAGCCTTGCACAATCATGTACATCTGTACTGTTGATTATCTCTACTGTATTCTCTAAAGTTGTTATATTCGAACTTAAAAGCTTCTTTGCTGTATCCAAAGCTGGCTCATCATTTTGTATATTTTTATTTATAATATTCTTTTTATTGATGGTTGATATCTCTTGTGCTAAAGTAACTTTAAAATCCTGCAATCCACTAAAATTCATTTTTTTTACAAATCTAGTTATAGTTGCTTCTCCAATATTACTCTCTTTAGCTATTTGTGATATTGGCTTATAAAATACATCCTCTATATTCTCTTTTATATAAGCTATCAATAATTTATCTGACTTTGTGACTTTAAAAGTTGGTGATTCCAATTGTTCTAAAATACTCATTAAAAACCCTTCTATTCTTTATATTTTGTTTAAAAAATTATATAATGCCCCAAGCATTCCTGCATCATTTTGTCTCTTTGCAAATTCTACATTAGTGTTTTTGTAAACTCTCTCTATAAGAACCTCCTTTAATGCTTCGTCTATTTTTGGTTTTAGAAATTTTTCTTGTGCCATAATTCCACCACCTAAAATTACTACTTCTGGATTTATTACATAACATATATTTGCGATTCCAACTGCTAATGATTTTATCATATTATTGAGTTCTTTTAAACAATCTTCGTCATTATTCTTTGCTAAATCAAAAATTATTTTTCCATTTAAGTCATTTTCATTCAAATTCTTTATTTTTGCTACTTTTTTAATTAGACTGCTGGTAGATGCTAATTCTTGAAAAGAACTTCCATTTATATTCATATATCCTACTTCACCAGCACTATTACTAAATCCATTTATTAGTTTATTGTTCATTATAACACAACCACCAATTCCAGTACCTATTGTCAAGCATATAGAGGATGTTGCTCCTTTGCCTGCTCCAAGCCACATCTCACCAAGCCCAGCACAATTGACATCATTTTCAACTTCACATTTTATATTAAACTCTTTTTCTACTTCTTTTTTTAATTCCATACCATTATAATTTGGAATTAATTCTTCTAATGCAAATAATATCTTACCTTCAATTGGATCAACCATACCTGCTGTTGATATACATATACCACTTATTTCATTTTCTTTTATATATTTTTTTACTATCTGTTTTATTTTAGATAATATTCCTTCTCCACCTTTTTCTTTTGCTTCAGTATCTAAACTTGATTTATCAATTATTAATCCATCTTCTCTAATAAATCCATATTTTATTGAAGTACCTCCAACATCTATACAAACGTAATTTTTCATAACATATCTCCATATAAATTATTTTTATAAATTAACATCATTATTTAAAATCTTATATTATACGAATTTTTTATTTATCTTTTCCAATTCACATATATATTTCCTTGCTTCTGATAAATCTATTGTATCATTTAATATAATTTTTTCCTTAGTTATATGATATTTATAAATATTTTTACATAAATCTTCTCCTAACATATTAAGACCTTCTTGAGTATAGTGAACATCATCAATAGTTAGCCCTTTATCATGAAATTGCATGGCAATTTTACTTCCTACACATAATATATCACATTCTTTACAAGCAGACTCCTGTGCTGCTGCAATTCGTCTTGTTCTAATAAAATATTCATCTTCTCCAAGCCAATAACCAGTTAAACTTACAAACATTTTATCAATTGTACATTCTTCTTTAAGTCTATATGCAATTTTTTTTAGACTTTCTTTATAGTATAAGGCATCAGTACCGTATTTTGCATCACTTTCACCTTGAATCCAAATAATATATTTATTTTTTATATTATAATGCTTACTTAAGGTACTACATCCTGCATTGAATTTTTCTATAGTATCATTTAGAAACCAGTTATTATCATGATTCCAGTTTTTTATTCTTGAGCCATCTTTTGCATTGTGAATAAAACAAACTTTATTACCAGTAAGTTTATTCCATTCATTTGAAAACGCAGGTGCTATAGTACCATCTCCCTCTGAAGTCTCTAGTTCACATCTCATATTTATAATTTCATCAGTACTCAAATATTCAAAACAATTTTCATTTGGAATGACACTCTCTTTTGGATTTCCCAATCCTCTAGCATTACTTTGTCCTATTAATAAGAATACATCTATATTTTCCATAAGTTAACTCCTTTACAAATCTTTAAGCTTTTAATTGTTTTCAATTTATCTTGTAAAAAACTAAGGCTGAAAATAGTAATCTAACTAAAATTTACGAAATCTCACTAATCGCTGAAAGTTAAATCACTATTTTCAGCCTTAGTGATTATATAAATTCTCATTATCTAACCAAAACCTTAAAAATAGCTTTTTTGATATTTTCTTTTTCTAAAACTTTTATTGCTGTCATATGAGCATCTTCTGGATAACACACTAAGAAATCACCTTTTCTAAGTTCAACATATCCATTATTTTTTCCATCAAGAGGTAAAAAATCGCCCTCTTCTTCATATGATTTTTGTTCTAAATTTTCTATAAAATTTAAGTCTATTCGTTCACTCCCATCAAGCATCAAATGGACATCTATATACTTCTTGTGGGCTTCCCAGAATCTTTCTTCTTTTTCACAAGTTTTATACTCTACAATATTCACAAAAATATCATCACCATCTATTGTATAAGTACCTTTTTCATAATCTATTAATGAATTATCTTTAGCATATTCAAAACATCTAAGTAAATCTTCATGTAATGTTGAATATGTCTTACTATGATTTATATTTCCAAATATCATAAGCACTATCTCCCTATATAATTATATACGCTATTTTTTAGACTTTTATATATAAAGTATTATACAATCTTATAGAGTAACTAAATTATTTATCTAATCACTCTATAAGACAATTTATCATTTAAATATTATTTTTCATAATAAACAGTAGTCTCAGCTTTTGGTAAAGATACTTTTGCTTTAACTTTAGCTTCTATTGCACTAACTATTGTACCTACCACTACAGAAATCGTGATTGTTATTAAAGAATATGCCCAAGAAGTTACTTCTGGCATACGGTATTTTAAATAAACAACTAAAATTGCTGATACTATGAATCCAACATATGCTCCCATCTTAGTTGCTTTTTTACAAAATGCACCAAGTACAAATATTCCTGCTAAAACACCTAGTACTAGCCCCATAAAACTATTGAACCATTCATATGCTGACTTTATTTCTCCATTTGCTAAAACTATTGCAACAGCTATAGAAAGTATACCTACACCTAATGATATATATTGTGCTATCTTAGTTTGTTTTTCCATACTTATATCTTTTGTTATGATAGTTTGTATATCTAGAGTCCAACTTGTAGCAACTGAGTTAAGCCCTGTTGATAAAGTTGATTGAGAAGCTGCATATATCGCTGCAAGTAGTATTCCTGTTATACCTACTGGTAATTCATAAGCTATATATGATGCAAAAACTTGGTCTTGTTGAACTGTTTGAGCTAAATCTGGATTTTGAGTATAGTATATAAATAAACAAGTTCCAATTAGGTAAAATACTGTTGCAAGTCCCATTGATAAAACACCATTTCCATATGTCATTTTGTTAAGTTGCTTTATGTCAGTTGTTGTAGTAAATCTTTGGACTATATCTTGACTTGATACATATGATGAAAAAGTATTAAGACCAGCTCCAACAAATATTATAAATGCACTTGTAGATAGTATATTTTTATCAAACATAACTTCATTGGTTGCTAAGAACTTGTGTCCAGTTGTAAGAGTATCCATTACTGTTCCAAAACCACCATTTATACTTGCTATTAAATAGAATAATGTCCCTGTAACACCTACTATTAGCACCATCCCTTGTATAAAGTCGGTCCATAAAACAGCTTTTAATCCACCTGTATATGAATAAATTATTGCTATTACACCCATAACTATTATCAGTACATTTACAGGTATTCCTGTAAGACCAGCAAGCACTACTGATGGAAGATACATTATAATAGACATACGTCCTATTTGATATACTATAAACATTAAAGCTCCAAGTACTCTAAGACCTTTGCTTTCATATCTCATTTCTAAGTACTGGTATGCTGTATCTATTTCTAACCTACTGTACAGAGGTAAGAAAAATTTTATTGTTAAAGGTATAGCTATAAACATACCTAACTGTGCAAACCATAAAATCCAAGTCCCACCATAAGAATTACCTGCTAATGATAAAAATGATATTGGACTTAATAATGTGGCAAATATTGATACTGATGTAACCCACCATGGAATAGTTCCATCACCTTTGAAGAACTCTTTTCCCTTCATTTCTTTTTTTGAAAATAACAATCCTGCAAATAAAACTGCCAATAAGTAAACTACCAGTATTGCAAAATCTATCCAAGTAAATCCTACCATTTGACTACTCCTCCCATACTAAAAGCATTTTATTAAAAATACTTTCTGTATATTTCTTTTGCTCTTGATTTCATTTCATCCGTTGCTTCTTTCATAGGTTGTCTACAGTATCCAGCTTCGACACCTTGTTCTTCAAGTAGTAATTTAATTGTTTGATATAAACCATTTCCTAATATATCTGTTATTAAGTCATTAGTCACATGTTGTACTTCAAGTGCTTCTGATATTTTTTCATTTTTAGTTAATTCAAATATTTGTCTAGCTCTGATACCGTTTACATTAAATGTAGAACCAATTGCTCCATCTACACCTAGAACTGTAGCTGGTAGCATCATTTCATCGAATCCTGCAAATATTAATTTATTTGGGAATGTTTTTCTCATTCTTTCTAATAAATAGAAATCTGCTGCTGTAAACTTAACACCTATTATCTTTTCATTTTCAAATAATTCTCCAAACTGGTCTAAACTCATATCAACCCCAGTTAAAAATGGTATAGAGTATATTATTAATCTATTATCTACAGAATTTATTATTGTATTATAATAGTATTTTATTTCTTCAAAATCAAATTTATAGTAAAAAGGTGTAACAGCACTTATAGCATCATATCCTAAATCAGTTGTAAATTTAGCAAGTTCTACAGCTTCTTTTAAATTAACTGAACCAACTTGAGCTATTAATTTTATTTCTTCTTTCACTTCATCTTTAGCTATTTCAAATATTCTTTTCTTCTCATCAGTTGAAAGCATAAAGTTTTCTCCTGTACTACCTCCTACATAAAGCCCATCTACTTTACAAATATCTATATTATGTCTAATTATTTGTCTTAACCCTTTTTCATTTATATTTCCTTCCTTATCAAATGAAACTAATAATGCTGAATAAATTCCCTTCATATCTGTTGTTCTCATACCTTTACCTCCAATTTTAATTTTCAAATATAGTTAAATATAATAAATTTTTAATTTATAAATTAATTTTTAATTAATTTCAATTACTTTAACAAATTTTTCTGTTATTAATTGTGGTCTTGTTATTGCTGAACCTACAACTGATGAATGAACTCCTAGTTCGAAAACCTTTTTTAAATCTTGAGGAGTATTTACCTTTCCTTCTGCTATTACAGGTATTTCTAAATCTTTAACTAATCTTTCCATTAATACAAAGTCTGGACCTTCTAAAGTTTCTGTATATGGAGTATACCCAGATAGTGTAGTTGAAACGCAATCTACACCGTATTCTTGTGCTTTGACAGCTTCATCATAATTTGAAATATCCGCCATTACTAGAACACCATTTTCTTTTATATACTTTATAATTTCTTTTAAATCTTCATTATTTGGTCTAACTCTATTAGTAGCATCTAAAGCTATCATTTCACACCCTGTTGTCAAAAGTTCATCAACTTCTTTTTTAGTTGGTGTTATATATATATCTGAATCTTCATAATTTCTCTTTATAATACCTATAACAGGAAGTCCAGTAACTTTTTTTATCTCAATAATATCTTCAACTCCTTGAGCTCTGATTCCAACAGCTCCACCTTCCATAGCAGCCTTAGCCATTCTACCCATTATAAAAGGGCTGTGAAGAGGTTCATTTTCTAAAGCCTGGCATGATACTATTAATCTTCCCTTTACCTTATCTAGCATTTTTTCAATTACCTCATTTCTGAAATTTATTTTCTTGATTTATGTATTAATAATAACATGAAAACTTTTTCTTTGCAATATTTTTTCATATTTTTTTCTTAATTCTGGGTTTATACTAGTTTTTTCCATATATAAGCTCATTTTTTATATATAAAAGAAATTTTATTTCATTTTTTTGGTGTTTATTTTCATTTTCTTTGAATACTTTTACAGACACTATCTTTAAATAGTTTCAATAAAAAAACCCATGTACACTATACATAGGTTTCCCAATATTATTCTAAATCCATTATAATTTTTCTTCCACAACATGGACAAAATTCAGCCTCTGAATCTATTTCACTTTCACAATATCCACAAACTATAAAATCATCACATTCATTTTCCAACTCAAACTTTTTACCACATTCAGCACAATATTTATCATTTACATTTCCAACATAACCACATTCACAAGTTACATTACTTTCTGCCATTTCCATTTCATTAATTTCCATATTTTTTTCATAGATTAATTTATCAAGTTCCAGTAACTCATCACAGAATTTGTCAAAACTCTCATCATCAATATAATCTTCTCTAATTTTTTGATATGTCAATATTCCCATTTCCAAGAATATCTTAGCTTTCTTCTCTTGAATATAATCAATCTCTCTATTTAGTTTTGATTTCTCTTTATATAATTCAACTTTAAACCTTCCACTACCAAATTTTTTCTTAATTCTAGAAAATTTATCATCTACTTTATTATTAGTATTTTCTTCCATAAAAATTCCCTCCAATCATATTTAATCCGCTGAGTTTAGCTTATATCCTATTAAAGATATCACAAAACTATATATAAATGAAATTATAATAGTTTGGAATACTTTAAATTGCATTATTAAAGTTGCTCCATAATTAGTTGTATTAAAGAAATTAATATTACTATCGAGTATAAATGTGCTAAATAAAGCCAACATTCCCATTAAAAATGCATAGTACACACTAAATACTATTACAGGCTTGACACTATCTGTACTATACTTAAATCTTAGTTTATATCCATTTAATAATAGTATTAATATAGACAAAGCTCCCATCGCATAAAACATTAATTTAGTATCTCCAAATAAAGATGATGAGCTTAAAGTAAATATTGATACTGTTGAATTTATTATAGTTACTGAAATTCCATTTGCAAAAGCCCACATATAACTGGCTATTTGCGGCAATATAGAAAATAAATTTAATCCATTTAAATAGCTACTCATATCTAATTCATTTAAGTAACTACTATCAGATATAGTTAATACAAATAGTATGACTAATACTAAAACATAACCTAATATAAATATTTTTATAGAATTTGAAAAAAGAGACATATACATATTTTCCTTTTCATAACTTTTTTTATAAGTAGTTATGTATGTACATATAAATCCTAATACAAATCCATTTAAAAGAACACTAAAAAACTCATAACTATATTCTAATGCATATCCATATTCTAACATACTATGTGAACTAGTTTTTACATTAGTAAAAATAGATAAAATAGCTAAAACTAATCCATAAATAATTCCAACTCCAAGAGAATTTGCTAATACAGTTTTTGAATCTATACATCTTTTTCTCATAAAAATTAAGTTTGATATTATTAATCCTAGAATAGGAATTATAAGTAATATTAATAAACCTATATTAGCATTTATAAATCCAGAGCCCATCATAGTAGACATAGATACACTAATTTGACCTAAGTTAAGAGCTAGGATTATATGTGCTGGATTTACCAAATAACTAATATCATTAAATTGAATAGTTATAATAGCTTTAAATATCAGTGCAATGATAAATAATATAAATACAGTTGTAAAGGTTGTTAAAAATACGCCTCTTGTATTTGCGTAGTATGAAAGCTCTTTTATTTTAGATTTCAAGTCTAGTTTTGTTTCAAGTGGTCTTAATGGTGCTATTTCATAAAGTTCATTTCCACAAAATTTGCAGTAATTATCTTTAGTACTATTTTCTTTATTGCAACTAGAACAAGTTTTTTCTTCTTTATTCTTAAGTGTAATATTGATATTTTTTATTTTTCTAATTGCTTCACCTGTCATTTTGGAATAATTATCATTTGAATAATCCATATTATTTACTTTTTTTTCACTCATTTTTCCCTCCAAGTTTTACTATTGTAAATTATCAAATATAACTATATCATATAAATCTTAATTATACCTTAATTGGATATATTTATCTAATTTATTTATTGTTGTTATTTTTTAACAAGCACTAGTACTTTAATAATTTATTAAGTTTTGTTGTTTATGTTTTATTATGCTTAATTTAAAATTATATATTTATAGACACAATAAAAATAACTTGCATATATCTAAACTAGATAATATACAAGTTATTTATAGTTGTATTATATATAATTATTAAAATTCAGCATTTTTAGGAGTTCTTGGGAAAGGTATAACGTCTCTTATATTAGACATACCTGTCATATACATAATTATTCTTTCAAATCCAAGACCAAATCCAGAGTGAGTAGCAGTACCAAATTTTCTAAGTTCTAAATACCACCAGTAATCTTCTTCTCTTAATCCCATTTCATGAATTCTATCTAGTAAAACATCTTCTCTTTCTTCCCTTTGAGAACCTCCTACGATTTCTCCAACACCAGGAACTAATAAATCCATTGCTCTAACAGTTTTACCATCTTCATTCATTCTCATATAGAAAGCTTTTATATCTTTTGGATAATCTGTAACAAACACTGGACAATTGTATATTTGTTCTGTTATATATCTTTCATGTTCAGTTTGAAGGTCACATCCCCATTCAACTGGATACTCAAATTCATGACCTGACTCAATCAATAACTCTACTGCTTTAGTATATGTTATTCTAACAAATTCAGAGTTTACTATCTTATTTAATCTTTCTAATAAACCTTTGTCTATAAAGCTATTAAAGAATTCCATCTCTTCAGGAGCATTTTCTAAAACATAGCTTATAACATATTTTATCATATCTTCTGCTAGTTCCATGTTATCTTCAAGGTCTGCAAAGACTATTTCTGGTTCTATCATCCAGAATTCTGAAGCATGTCTCCCTGTATAAGAATTTTCTGCTCTAAATGTAGGTCCAAAAGTATAAACATTTCTAAAAGAAAGTGCCATTATCTCAGCATTTAATTGACCACTAACTGTTAAATTAGCTTCTTTTCCAAAGAAATCTTGAGTATAATCTATTTTCCCATCTTCTGTTTTTGGAATATCATTTAAATCCATAGTTGTTATTCTAAACATTTCTCCTGCACCTTCACAGTCACTACCTGTTATGATTGGAGAATGTGCATATACAAAGTTTCTTTCTTGGAAAAACTTGTGTATTGCATATGCAGCTATTGATCTTACTCTAAATACAGCTGAAAAAGTATTACTTCTTGGTCTTAAATGTGCTATTGTTCTCAAATATTCAAGTGTATGTCTCTTTTTTTGTAATGGATATGTGCTATCTGATTCACCTTCTACAACTATACTTTTTGCATGTATTTCTACTGGTTGTTTAGCTCCTTCTGTAGATACTAATTCTCCCTCTACAAGTATAGATGAACTTATTGGTAACTTACCTACTTCTTTAAAATTTTCTACTTTCTCATCAAATACTATTTGCATATTTTTAAAGAAGCTCCCATCATTTAACTCTATAAATCCAAAGTTTTTAGATACTCTAGATGTTCTTATCCATCCAGCTACTTTTACAGTTTTCCCTATGTACTGTTCTTTATCTCTGTACAATTCTTTTACTGTTATAAATTCCTTTTGCATTTTAAATCCTCCTAGTATAATTGTTATTAATTTCTTTTAAATATAATTTCAATAAAAAAAGCCCTTCATCCCTATATAAAGGGACGAAAGACTATTACTCTCGCGGTACCACCCTAGTTGTCATAATGACCTCTTAGTTAAGCAATGCTTAAAGCCTATAACGGTGCCTTCCGTCTAAGTCTACTTACTAAATAAGCTTTCGATTAGAAACTCCAAGATGTTCTTCAATATAAACCTCGTATTGAGCTTTCACCATCCTCAACTCGCTAAAACTACATTTTATACCTACTCTTCTCTTCACAGTATTTATCTTTTATTATTTCTGCTAATTAACAAAATTATACCAATTTATAAATTTTTAGTCAATAAATTTATATAATTGATACTGATTGCTATTTATAATATGAATAGCTCTACTCTACATAACTACAATAAATACTCATTTTTATTACTACTTTATTAATTCAATTTCCAAAATTTTATAATTTACTTCCATTGTCAACCCAGTCTTTTGCTTCTTCGACACCCTTAATTGAAGGTACTGAAACTTTACTATGAGGTTTTAATTTTTCAACATCAGCCCATGCTGCTGTTGACTCATTTCCAACTAAAAGTGGACTTCTAAGTCTTTTATTGTCTTTACCTTTTAATGCTCTTGCTTTTTTATTTTCCAAAACTATCACCTCTATTATTTATTTTGTAATAGTTTTAGCAATTTTTCAAATAAAATTCATAAGTTAAAATTATAATGATTTTAAATCAATAGCATATCTTTTTAATACTTAATTTATACATATTTATATACAAAATATTTATTTCATATACACAAAATACAGAACTATTTTTTTAAATTT
This sequence comes from Clostridioides sp. ZZV15-6383, assembly GCF_020657735.1. Lineage (NCBI taxonomy): Bacteria > Bacillati > Bacillota > Clostridia > Peptostreptococcales > Peptostreptococcaceae > Clostridioides > Clostridioides sp. ZZV15-6383. The sequence continues at coordinate 14,133 of NZ_JAGWCV010000062.1, forward strand.
TCATATAGATTTCCGATGCCATTTTTTTGATGTCTAATTTATATAATAAAATTAAACTATTTATGGAAGTATAATTTTACATAAGTTCTTATTTATAGAGTATTTGCTATCTGTTGAATTGTGTTTTTTAAATTTAAAATCCCATATCCCTGTGATACATTTGGATATGTATATATGTCTAGTTTTGTAGCCCCCAGTATCAAATACGTTTTTAAAACTTGTGTAAACAATGATAATCTTGGTATATTGTTCTGTTTTTCTAAGTATTCCATTAATAAAGCTAAAACACCTGTGACAATAGAACTACTCACTCCTGTTCCTGTTCCTGTATTATATGTTCCATTTTTATATGTAGATATTATATCTACACCTGAAGCCACTATATCTGGCTTAATTCCTCTTCCTCTAATCGGCCCTTTTGAAGAACCAATCCACATGCTATCAGTCTTATTGTTGAATGTACCAACTGTAATTACATCATCACTAGCAGCATACATAGTTATTGTAGCTACTGAATCAGGGTCTAAAAACCTCGTATCTGGGGCTATCAAGTTTTTATTTGGCAAGTATATGTCATATTCGCCCCCTATTATAAGCTCTGAAGTCAATCTTAAAATCCATACCCCGGGCTTTATATCTCTTAATCTTATCTCCAGATTTTCTTTTCCAGAAGTAATATATGGATAAATAAATCGCATTGCATAAGTAGTATTTTCTAAGTTAAATTTTCCTCTATATATATAAAAGTCTGGAGAATACCTTATATCATGACTAACTTCACCTGAAGGAGATATTATCTGTGCTCCTATTTTATCTGGACCATTCGTATTTAGTGTTATATCAAGTGCATAGTCATCCCCATCCTGTATTATTACATCTTGAACTTCGCCTACACTGCTAAATCTTCCAGAATAATGAATATCTGTATTCCCTTGATTTCCTGCACCACTCACTACTACCACACCAGCACTACTCAATATATTAAAAGTGTCTAATATTGAAGTAGTTGCTACAGCACCTGACTTAACTCCAATAGTCAAATTTATTATCATTGGTTTATTTTCTGTTCTTGCTATATTGGTAACATATGTTATAGCTGCTAAAAAATCTGAAACACTGTAATTTATCCTTCCAGCATAATAAGTATCTGTATATGATTTTAATTTAACTACTATTAAGTCCGATTCTGTAGTAATACCTCTATACTGCGAATTTACTCTTCCATTTCCAACCAATATACCAGAAACTAAAGTTCCAGTACCTATATTATCTTGACTCAAACTTCCATCATTTCTACTTATGGCTATATTTAACTCACTTCTTGTAAACTCACTTCCAAAAATAAAACCTTCTGGAGGTGGATTTGTATTTGCTTCTTGGTCCCATAAATATAAAACTTTACTAGTTCCATCATCATTTATAAAGTCAGGATGCAAATAATCTATGCCAGAATCTATAACTGCTAATAAAATTCCTCTTCCTGTTATATCATTATATGGATTTTCATAGATATACTCAGTTTCAGCTGCTGTTGTAATGGTTTCTCCACTAGCTACATTATTAGTTATTTCAATTAGACTGCTCATTGGTTCAGATTCTTCCCACCAAGCAACTTGTATTATATTATTTAAAATAGTTTCATCAAAATCTATAGGTACATATATTACTACAAGCTGACTATTTAAAACCATATACCTATTTATTCCATTTTCTTGGAGTGCAGATTCTATATCACCTTGATAAATTATACAATAAGATTTTTCCATAAATCCCTCCTATCTTAAAACATCAAACATTCCTCTAACATCCAAAAGCCCATATCCAGCATTTGTATTTGGATATTCTGTGTTTGAATCTTTTCTAGCTCCAGCTTGCATAAACGTTTTTATTTTTTGAACGTATGCTTGGTTTGGATATCTACGATCAACAAAAGTATACTGAAAATACATTGAAGCAGCTCCAGCTGCATGTGCAGCAGCTGCTGCTGTACCAGTTATAGTTGCATATGTGTTCCCAGGATAAGCAGCTATTATATTAACACCTGGAGCTACTATATCTGGTTTTAGTCTGTTTTCAATAGTTGGTCCTCTTGATGAACTTTGCCATAAACTACTATTAATAGTATTGTAGGCTCCTATAGTTATTAAATCATCTTGAATAGCAGGATAATTTATAGTATAAAAAGGGTCTACCTCTCTAAATCTAGTTCCACTTTTTAAAAGTGCTCTATTTGGAAGGTATAAGTTGTATCTTCCTGTTATAATATAAACTCCTACTAATCGAATCTTCCACACACCTCTTTTTGCATTTTTTAAAGTAATATTAGTAAATTGCTGTCCAGAAAAAGTGGTTGGATATATATACGTTATAGAATATTCAGTCCCTTCTAAATCAAATAAACCTGTTACTTTATTATAATTTGAAATTCCAATACTTTTACTTTCTTCTCCAGTAGGAGATACTATTATTACATCAGCTTTATCTGGTCTATTTAACCAAAGTTCTAATGATAATTCTTCTTCATCTTCATTTAATTCTAGCTCAACTTCAACAGAGCCTCCCACATATGGTATTATCCCAGATGTATGTGTTTGTGTATTGCCCTCATTTCCTGCTCCTGCTGTTATACATAGACCTCTAGTAAAGAATGCTTTTTCACTATTACTCCTACTAGTTAAGCCTGCCAAACTACTAGTACCTAAAGATATATTTATAACTAATGGTCTTTCAAGTTCAAAAGCTTTTTTATATGCATACTGAGATGCAGCAAATAACATTGCACTATTATAAAACCCCTCTATTTTACCAAGCTTTATTATTATTAGTTCAGCATCTTCTGCTATCCCTGCATATTCATTATTCACATTTCCAAGCCCTGCACATATACCACTTAACATAGTTCCTTGACCAACTTCATCCTGAGATAGACTAGGGTCATTGTCTGCAATAGCCCGATTTATATCTTCTCGTGTATATTCTGTACCAATATAAAAACCATCTGGTGGATTTCCTTCTTTTGTTTGATCCCATAAATATACTATTTTTGAAGTACCATCTGGATAAATAAAATCTTGGTGTAGATAGTCTATTCCTGTATCTGCAATTGCTATTAGAGTACCTCTTCCTGTTATGTTAATATTAGGATTATTTTTAAAGAAATTTACGCCCATTTCTTCTGTTGCAACTACACCTCCAAAAGTACCTCGATTAATTTCTCCAAGTAGTGTCATCTTTGTAGTTGATACCGTTCTTATAATTGAAGTAAGTTGTAAAACTCTCTCTATGCTATTATAATCTGTATTATCTATAGATAGTACACCTAATGAATCACTTATCTTAAAAAATCTTTGACTCATGCCTAATCCAGCTAATTCTTCTTCAAATTCAGGGGTGTGAACTATATCTATTCCTGATAGTGTTCCTGATTGTCTACTTATGCTTCTACTTATATAATTCTCCGTCTCTAAGTCATTATGTATTTGTACATTATAACCATCTATAAGCTCATAATTATTTTCCCTATCTTTAAATGACTTATTAATACTTCTATATCCAATATCCTCTGTTTCTAAGTCTTGATTTATACTAGATAGAGTATACAAATCTATATCTGATAAATTTAAAAAACCAAATCCTGATGAATTATTTGGGTAAGATTGATTACTTAACCTCCTTGCCCCTTTTAGAAGCAATGCCCTTAATTTCTGTGAATACAAAAACAAATCATTTCCATTTACAATTCCCCATTCCATAAACAATGAGCAAATCCCTGTAACATGAGGAGTAGCCATACTGGTTCCAGTTAATGCTCCACTTGTACCTCCTGGTAAAAAAGATACTATATCTTCACCTGGAGCTAATAAGTCTGGTTTAAAGACACCTAATTGTGTATCTCCTTCACCAGAAAATATAGATACTATGTCTGTTCTTGAATTGAAACTACCTACTGTTATAACTCTACTTGCTGTTCCAGGAACTGTTACAGTAAGCTCTTGAGTAGGAATTAGAAATCTAGTATTTCTATTTAATCCTTCAGAAGTTGGTAAATATATATTTACATTACCAGTTACTATATCTATTGGTTCAAATACAATTCTCCATAGCCCAGGAGTTATCTGTGTATTTGAACTTAATTGTAGAGTAACTCTTCTTGTAAGAGAATATGGTGCTATAGGATAAAAATAACCAGTTATTCTAGTTTCGCCCAAAGTATTCCTTATTTCACCTGAAGTTAGAGAAATTGCTTGTGTTTGATTATTTGATGGGTTTACTAAATGTACACTAAAATCATCAACAAAATCTGGCCATATATTTATATTTAATATACGCTCTCCTTCCCCAACTATAAACTCAACTTCTTCTGTAGTATTATTTTGAAGCCTAATCCTTTTATGACCACCTTTATCTGCATTATTTCCAGCCGCTACAACTATATTGTTTTTCCAAAACAAACACATATCATCTATATATTGTTCAAATAAAGATGTTCCTCTATGTGAACCTTCATTACTTCCATAACTTATATTTAATGTAACAGGCATTCTTAATTCTAATGCTCTATCTAAAATAAATTTAATTGCCCTCATAAACTCTGTACTTCTTGAAAAAATATCTGTCTGTATATTTCCAACCCTGACCACTATTATTCTGGCATCACTTGCAATAGTTGAACAAATACTTGCAACATGTGTACCGTGTAAACTAGTTGTTGAAATAGGTATATACATATTTCCAGCTATTGCATTATTTATATCTTCATTAGTATATAATGTTCCTTCTCTAAAACCTTCTGGTGGATTTCCTTGAATAGACTGGTCCCAATAATATAATATTTTAGACCTTCCATCACTATCTCGAAATACAGGTAAAGTATAATCTATTCCTGAATCGATTATACCAATTATAGTTCCTTTTCCAGTTAAACCAGTTCTATTTTTAAATCCTGTTATTCCTGTACTTGAGAAACTTTGTGCATCCTGAGTCTGTAATATGAAAGGTTTCTCTATAAATTCAATTTCTGGATAAGTCAAAAGTGTGTTTACATCTTCTTCATTACTTGATGTTATTATTGCATATGATGAATTGAGTATCTCTACTGAGACCCCTAATTCTTGTTCTAATCTTAATATATCTCCATTGTATTTTACAATTAATTCATAATTTATTATAATCACCTCGATTTTTAAAATTATTATTAATGTATATGTTTTCTATAGGTCTAAAATGTATCAGAGTATATAATTTTTGAATTTCAATCATACAATTTATAATAAATATATTTAAAAAACAAAAAATAAGGGGCTGTCGCAGGAGCAAATTAAATTTGTTCTGTGAGAGCTCTTTTTTACTTACCTTAATAGGTATATTTTTAATTATTTTATATAAAGTTTATGTTGTAAATAAAAT
>NZ_JAGWCV010000063.1:0-18573 GCF_020657735.1 Clostridioides sp. ZZV15-6383
TATTTTTATAATAATGAAAGAATACAATTAAAAAACGGAATGAGTCCGATTGAATATCGAACTCATTCCGAGTAAAGATAGCCTTTTTTAAGTCTGTCTACTTGACAGGGACATATCCAAAATAGAGATAAGCTTCTTTTTCATTGTTGAAATGATAAAAATATATTTTATTTCATACAAAAAAGTGTGCCTCATAAACTAAAAATTTCATTTTGAGACACACTCTTTTTATTATATCTAGTTACAAACTATATAGCCCTAGTATAAACTTTTAACCATTCTCTTTCTTCATCAGTTAAGAAAGGTGATATTTTATCATAAACTAGCTTATGATACCAATTTAAATAATCTTTTTCATCTTGATTCATCAATTCTGGAACTATACCATCTAAGTCAATAGGAGCTAATGTAACAACTTCAAATTCCATAAATTGACCATAGAAATTCTTTTCAGCTTTTCTAACTACTATCTCATTCTCTGTTCTTATACCATGAGAACCTTCTATATATATACCTGGTTCATTAGTAGTTACCATTCCTTCTTCAAGAACTGCACTATCAAATCTTTCAGGTACTACTCTCCATCTAAATCCATTTGGAGCTTCATGAACATTTAACACAAATCCTATGCCATGTCCAGTTCCACATTGATAATCTATTCCCATATTCCACATACAACTTCTAGATAATATGTCTAGGTTATATCCTCTACAACCATGTAAGAACTTAACCTTAGAAAGATTTATCATACCTCTTGCTACAGAAGTAAAGTGTAATTTTAATTCATCACTTATAGGTCCTAATACTGTAGTTCTAGTTATATCAGTAGTTCCATCATAATATTGTCCACCTGAATCTACTAAAAATAATCCTTCTGCTTCTAATTTATAATTTGACTCTGGAGTTGCACTATAGTGCATCATTGCAGCATGCTCTTTATATGCAGCAATTGTATTAAAACTTGGCTCAAAGAAACCTTCTTGTTCTCTTCTTAAGTCCTCTAATTTTTGAGTAGCACTTATCTCAGTGATTTCCATCTTACCTACATTTTTCTTTAACCAGTACATAAATTTAGTAAAAGCTACACCATCTTTTACATGTGAATTTCTTATATTTTCTAATTCTACCTCATTTTTTTGTGCTTTAAAGAACATTACTGGATTAAATTCATCAACCTTCTCAACTTCACAAGGTATATTATTGTAAATTGTATAGCTAAGTTTAGTTCCATCTACTAAAACTTTTTCAGCTTTGTCTATAGTTTTTACAAACTCATACACATCATTATATGGCTTTATTTGAACATTTTCTTTAGCTAGCTCACTTAATATTTCTTCATTTAATTTGTTTTCATCAACAAATAAATAAACTTCTTTCAAAGTTATTACTGCATAAGAAAGAACAACTGGATTGTATTTAACATCTCCTCCTCTTATGTTAAACAACCATGCTATATCATCAAGAGTAGTTATTACATGAGTAGAAGTACCTTTTTCACTCATTTTTTCTCTTAATCTAGCTAACTTTGAACTAAAACTTTCTCCACAGTATTTAACATCTAATAAAAATGCTTTACTATCTGATAAAGCAGGTCTATCTGACCATATATTATCTATTAAATCATATTGATATTCTATCTTTATACCTTTTTTAGATAATTTTTCAGCTAATGTAGCTCCTTCTCTAGCAGATATAACTCTACCATCAAACCCTAAAGTTCCACCTTCAGGAATATTTGTATATAAATATTCGTCTGTAGTTGGGCACCCTTCTTGTCCCATTTTGAATAATTTTACTGTACTTCCTTCTAATTGAGACTCTGCCTGTATGAAATATCTTCCATCTGTCCATAATCCAGCTTCATCTTTAGTAACAATAACTGTCCCAGCTGAACCATTAAATCCTGATATAAATTCTCTTGATTTGAAGTAATCTCCTACATATTCACTTTGGTGATTATCAGAAGATGGAATCATATAGGCATCTATATTTTTTTCTTTCATAAGTCTTCTTAATTCACTTAATCTATCTTTTATATTCACAACAAGACCTCCTCAAAATAATAGTTTAATAACTAAATATATAAGTATGTAAAGTTTATTACATAAATATTTTTCATATAATTTATATAAATCTTATACACTATAATTATCACAATTATAATTTTAATTATAATACCTATTTGTGTAAAGCTTTTTTTCATAATCAAAGAGGAAATTACATTTTATTTTATATTTAAATGTAATTTCCTTATATTTAAAGTAATTCATCTATTTACACTAATTCGTCATAAATTATTTTTCTTTTGTTAGTAAATCCATAGCCATTAATCTTGTTAATATATTTCTTATTCCCAATAATATTAAGCCAAATATTATCAAGACTATTGCTATTCCACCAAATATCTGTAGAAAACCAAGTGTAGCTGTAAAACCAGCAATCTTTCCTGATAATAAGCTTGCAAAAAAACTTGTTAGATACCATGCCCCCATAGATAATGTAGCGTACTTAGCTGGAGCTAATTTATTAAACATCGCAAGTCCTATAGGAGATAAGAATAATTCACCTACTGTTGTAAATATATAAGTCAGTACTATAAACAATATACTGGCCTTTACCATTCCATCTGGCCCATTAGCTAATGTAGCAAATACCATGACTATAAACCCAACACCCATTATTATCATTCCTAATCCCATTTTAACTGGAATAGAGAAATCACCTCTTTTGGTATTAGATAATTTAACCCATAAAGCAGCTAATACTGGGCATAAAGCCACACATAATATAGCATTTAATGACGTAAGCCATGCTACTGGCATTTCAAATCCAAATAGAGTTCTATTTACATTATCCCTTACATAAATCATAAACGAACTTTGTGTTTGATAGTATGCTGTCCAGAATAAAACCACAAATAAAAATAAAACGACCATTGCTATTATCCTATTTTTCTCTAACTTAGTAAGTGGCCCATACTCAATTTTTTCACCTTTATTACCTTTAGTAACAGGATATTTTCCAACTTCTTTTAATAATTTTGGTGCAAGAAGTGTAAATATAATCATACCTAACATCATTCCTATACCACAAATTAAAAATGCCATCTTATATCCATAAGATACTATATCTCCACTTGCTCCTCTTACTGCAAATACATTATCAGAAAGCAATCCACATATTATTGGAGCTATAAATGCTCCTACATTTACTGCCATATAGAATAAACTGTATGCTGCATCTTTTCTTGACACATCAGTTTTAGGATATATATCCCCAACTATATTTGAGCAACTCGATTTAAAAAAACCATTTCCTAAAATAATTATTGATAGACCTACCCAAACCATCGCAATAGATGTAGATGAAGCAAAGAGTACAAAGTCGCCTATTGCTATTAAAAGTGCACCTATAGAAATACATTTTTGTTGACCTAAAACTTTATCTGCTAACCAGCCACCGACTAATGGTGTAAGATATATAAGACCTGTAAATAACCCAAACATAGATGTTGCTTCTTGAGTAGAAAGACCCAAACCACCTTGAGCTACGCTTGCTGTAAAAAATAATACCAATAAAGCTGTTAAACCATAATAACTAAATCTTTCCCATAAAATTGTCATGCAAATAAGCCAAAAACTCTTCGGATGACCACTTTTTTTAGATACACTTTCTGTACTTGACATAAAAAAAACTCCTCCTTTTGTTTTATAGTTAAATTTAATATTAAGATTGATTTAACCATTTTAGCACATACTTATAATATCATCTTTTCTATGTTTACTCAATAGATTATCGCCTGTATTTTCATTTTTTTATTATTATTTTTAAAATTATGAAAAATATTATTTTTTTAGTATCTTCAGCAGAAAATCTTAATATATATATATTTAAACAAAAACTTAAATCTTCAATTCTTTTTTGTTTATTTTTTCGTTTTTGTAAATTTTCATTAAAAAAATTCAAATTAAAAATATTTCTTTTCAATATTTTTTTGAATGTTATTTCTTTATCACTTCACATATATAAATAGATTTTATTGCAAAATAATAAAAGCTATTTTAGACCCTCTATATTGAGAGTAAAAATAGCTTTTATTCATACAGTTAATTTTTCTTTTTTTTAATAAATTGACTTTATCTATTATTTGGCTTTCATTTGATATTTATCTGTAATTTTAACATTATATTTTTCTTTTAGATTTTGTATAAGTAGGTTTTGTTTTTCTGATGTTAGACTACTTACTAAGTCTGATTTTATCTCTTCAAATGGTTGATATTTTTCATCAGTTTTCTTAATTATATGATATCCATAATCACTTTCTACAAGTTTGTTAGATATTTCTCCTTTTTTCAATGCAAATGCTGCTTTTTCAAAAGATTCTACCATTTGACCTTTACCAAAGAAGCCTAAATCTCCGCCTGATTCTGCACTACTATCTTCAGAATATTTTTTAGCTAGAGTAGCAAAATCTTCCCCAGCTTGGACTTTTTTAAGTATTTCTTCTGCTTCTTTCTTAAGCTCAGCTTTTTTACTATTGCTAACTTGTTTACCTTTTTCATCAACAGTTTTTATTAAAATATGTGAAGCTCTAACTTGTAAATAATTGCTTTTGTTTTTATTGTAATAATTCTCTGCTTCTTTATCAGTCACTTTGGCTTTTCCACTTAAGTATTTTGATGCCACTAATTCTTTTTTCATATCATCTTTTATATATTTTTCAGTCAAATCAAACTGTTTTAAAAATTCTTCTTTAGTCATTCCCATTGCAGATTCTATACTAGTCATTAAATTATTATATTGAGCATCTAATTCGTCATTAGTTATACTTATTTTCTCTTTTGCTGCTTCAGAGGATAATATATCAGATGTAATCATAGTCTCAATCATATTTGATTCATATGAACGTATTTCGTCATCAGTCATAGTAGTTTTTGCATTTAAATAAAATAATGGCTCCATTCTCTTTCTTAACATTTCACCTGTTATTTTTTTATCCCCAATAGTAGCTACTACTTCATTGCTATTATAGTGTTTTGAAGTAGCAGGCAATTTTCTTCCAGCTTCTTTGCCAAAAACATAACCTCCACCTAAACATATAGCTCCTACTGCAACAATCGCTATAACAGCTTTAAGTGTTTTGTTGCTTAGCTTTATTTCTCTTTTTTTAACTTTGTTATCAGTATTTTTTTCATCTGACACATCATCTTTTTTAGAACTTACATTATCTGAATTTTTAGATTCATCTAATGTATTTTCTTTTGGGGTTTTTTCTTCAGACATTAATACCCTCCTTAATTTTAATTGTGCAATACTTCACATTTATTATTTTACATTAAAATAATATTAAATGTGTGAATCAGAAATGAAACTCTCATGAATTTAAAATGAAATTAAATACTTCTCAAACTATATCTTATAAAGTTTCTTCCTACTTTTGTATCTCCATATTTTAACATTTGTATAATTTCATTCTTTTCCTTTTGCAAATAAATGGAACATTCTTCTAAAGACTTAAATATCTCTAAAACTTCACCTTTTTTATTTACTAATTCAATTTTTTTCTTTCCACCTCTTTTGATTATAGACTTATATTTTTTAAAATATTCATCGTATTCTTCATCAATACATTCAAATCTATAATTCATTTTTAATGCTTCAATTTTATCATTCGTCAAAATTTCATTTCTTTTTTCATTAGAAAGCCTTGTACTAAATATTTTATCATTGAGAATATTAAATATCTCAGATGGAGATTTACTATTATCTATATAGCTCCATTCAGTTTTACAGTATTCTTCTATATTTAATACTTCACTTAAATAATTTATTGCATCTCCAAAGTAATCCATATATCCATATTTTAAATTTTCTCTTATATATCCTAATGGTACTTTGAGGTTTTTACTACACTGTATATGAGTATCAAAAATCTGCTCTTCTTTAGTATACAAGTTTATAGCTTTTATACTTTTTCCTCTTTTTATTTTAATGTCTTTTATGTACTCTAAGTCTTCTTCTGTCAAACATTCACTTACATCTTTTTCTTCAACAACATCTTTTTCTAGATTATGATTTTCATTTTGGTAAAGTTCTTCAAACTTATTTAAATCTGTTTTTTCACTTTCAACTTGAACTTCTTTTTTACATAAATTTATATTTTTATCATTAATAATTGCTTCTTTATCATCTAAATTTATGGTCTTTTCACTAATTAACCAATCTTCTTCTATTATTTTTTCTGCTATTTCCATATCATCACTTACTACTTCTACTTTAGTTAATATTTCATTATCAATATTAACTATGACTTCCTCTTCATCTATCGACTTTTCTTCAGATAATATTTTTTCATTTTTTAATATTACTTCACCTTCTTCTTTTGCTGACTCACTTTTTTGTCTTTTTTTAACAATACCAAACCACTTTTTTAACACTCAATGTTCCTCCTAATACTTTATCTACTATTCTATACTATCATATAAAATATTACTATTCTTATAAATCACTTAATTTTCATATGTTTTTGATACTTCCCATGTTTAAAGAAAGGGTATTCAAGTGAAAAAGGCAACCTATTTCTAGTAGCCCAATATGACCTCAAATTTACGATATGCAATTACTGTTCCTAAACTAATTCATACATCAGTTTAAGCTAGTAGATTTTTACTTTCTACACCATTATCAAAAAACTTACTATTATACTTAGGATATAATATAACATTTACATAAATAGACTATATTATCATTTGATTTATATTTATTATCCATAATGGTATTATATATTAATTATTTACATAATCCAACAATTTCTATCTATCACCTTATATCTCATATGTAAAAATATATTCAAGAATAATCATAAATCACAAAAATGGATTTAATTAATCATTATAGACCTTAAAACTCAACATGATTAATCAAATCCATTATAATTAATATAAACAAATTTAAAACTATATACTAGATTTTTTTACTATAAAAGGAATAGTTATAGTTGTACCTATTAAAGCATCTACCATATCAATCATAGTATCTTCTAATCCTCCAGCTTGTGTAGTCGTACCAATAAAAGTATCCATTAAAAATTCACCTATTTCCCATAAACTTGCTACTCCCATGCTAAACATGAATATAAATATAACTAAAAATACTTTACTCATTTTGCTTATATCTCTTTGTATATAGAAATATTTAATCATAGAAAATGCCACAAGACAAGATATGACACCTGACCATAAATGTAAAAAATCATCATAGTAATTTATATCATAAAAATTAAAACAAGTACCTAGTAATGATGAAAACATTATAAATAAAGCAAGAACTATATACAATTCTTTACTTAATAATTTCTCATTTTGTTTATTTATAACACTCAATATAAAAGTACCAATTAAACTAATCGCTACTAATCCTACACTTCCAAACGCCCTATTTATTGCAAAAAATATAGCAGAAAAAATATAAACTATATATAGTAGTATGGTTATTGGTTTTAAGAGTTTATTCATACACGCTTTACCTTTCTAAAACAAATTTATAATAATTTAGGGTTAACATCATTGTCACCATGCCCATAAAGTTTTAATGGCTTAAGAGCTGGTCCTTCAAGTATATTCCCCTTATAGTCGAATCTAGAACCATGACACGGACAATCCCATGTTTTTTCTTCACTATTAAAATTAAGTTCACATCCTAAATGAGTACATGTAGTATCTACAATATAAAAATCACCTTTATCATCCTTATACACACCATATCTCTTTCCATCAATGTTGACAATCTTTCCTTCTCCATTATTTTTAGGCATATCTCCACTACCTATTTTTAATTTTCCACTTACATAATTTATTGCTACATTTGCATTTTCCTTTATAAAATCTTTCGAAAAATAACTACCCAATCTCGATGGATTAAAAGTATCTTTATACTCAGAATTATTATTTATTATCAAATCTTTTATTATTATTCCAGCAGCAGTTCCATTAGTAATTCCCCACTTAGAGAACCCTGTAGCCACATAAATATTGTCTTCTCTTTTATTTATATAACCTATATAAGGAACATTATCAAAACTCATATTATCTTGAGCTGACCATTTACCCTTAAAATCTTTTACCTTAAAGACCTTTTTTCCATAATTCTCTAGGTCCTCAAATATTTCTTTTTCAGTTCCTCCCTGACCAACTTTATGGTCTCCTCCTCCAAAAATCAGTAAATTCTCACTTCCATCATTATATTGTCTAAAAGTTATTGCTGGGTCATCTATACTTATAAACATACCATCTGCTAATTTATTTTCTAAAACTGCAGCCATTAAGTAAGCACGCTCTGCATATTCTTTTGCAAAATAAAAATTCAATCCATCATACCATGGACTATGAGATGAAATTATAACATTTTCAGCTTCTATTATATTATTTCTTCTTGTCTTAACTCTACATATTTTGCCTTTTTCTAAGTCTACTACTGGCGTATTTTCATATATTTCTAGCCCTAAACTTACTGCTATTTTTGCCAATCCATCAATATATTTCTTTGGATTAAATTGACCTTGATTAGTAAAACTAATAGCCCCCTTTATATCCAATGGAATATTTTCTACAGTTTCATGGTATTCACAATCTATTCCTATTTTCTTACATGTACGATATTCATCTTTAATGTCCTTTATAGTATCCTCTTTTTCTGTAAATACAAAAGAAATTTCCCTTTTAAAATCACAATTTATATTATTTTCTTCTATTATTTGCTCAACTAAATTTAAAGCTTCATTATTTGCATTATAATATGATTTTGCTTTATCTAATCCATATTTTTTCTCTATCTTAGAGTAAAATATATCATGCTGACAAGTTACCTTACCAGTATTTCTTCCTGAAGTTCCATATCCTATTTTATCAGCTTCAACAAGTACCACTTTTTTACCTTCTTTTGCTAATAAATATGCAGTTGTCAATCCAGTTATTCCACCACCGACTATAAGACACTCTGTTTTTATATTTTCACCTAATTTTTTATATTCCTTTGGACTTGAGTTTAAAAACCAATACGATTCATTCATTTAAAATACTCCTTTACATGTTAAATAATAATAGTTTTCCCATCATGGAGTTTATTTATTATAAATAGTATAAAAAATAAATATATCATTCTAAAAAATAAACTATTACTTTATGTATATAAATAGATGTAATAATACAATCAAGTCAACATAATTAATAATGCATATCAAAATTTAGTTTGAAAATCTAAAAGTTTAAAAAACAAATGTATAGAACTCTTTAGTAATACTTTCTAATCACAAAAAATATTACTGGAAATAAGGTTTTCCAGTAATATTTGATAGATATTTTTATAAATTTAAAAATAATAAATTTTATCAATTAAATACCACTTATCTAGTACATTTTGCATAAAGTCTTAAGTATGTATATTTTATTATTTATAATAATTGTAATATGCCTTGATAAAAGCTGTAAATTTAATATACTTCACTAAGTCTTTCTTCTAACTTAGTCTGAACAAATCCTAATATAAGATTTACAATCCAATAAACAACTATTACACAAGTAAAAGCTTCTAAGTATTTATAACTTGCTGCTGCTTCTGATTGGGCAACTGCCATAATTTCTGTAACCCCAATAGTAAAAGCAAGGGAAGTTCCTTTTATAATATCTGCAAAAGTATTTGTAAAAGGAGGAATTGCAACCCTTATAGCCTGTGGCAATACAATCCTTTTCATTGTCTGTACATATGTCATTCCAAATGCTAAACTTGCTTCTACTTGACCTTTATCCACAGATGTTATAGCACCTCTTAAACTTTCTGCAAAATACGCAGAAGAATTTAAACCAATTACTATTACTGCTGCTGAAAATGATTCCAATGTTTTAAGTTCTGGTACTAATTGTATTAATCCAAAATATATAAAGAAAAGTTGAGCAGCAAGAGGAGTACCTCTAAAAAATGATATATATACTCTTGATATTGTTTTTAGAATATAAACTTTAGCATCTACAATTAATGCTATGAGTAACGCTATAACAACTCCCAATATCAAAGATAATAAAGACATTTTAAATGTTACTATCAAATATTTTAATATTAATGGAAATATCCCTGTTGCAAATTCAAAATCAAATACTTGCATCTTTAACCTCCAATTAATTTTCCTTAGTTGTATCTAATCCAAACCATTTTTCAGATAATTTTGTAAATGTTCCATCTTCATGCATTGATTTTATAGCTTTATTGACATCTGCTATGACAGTTTTACTTTTTTCTTCTTTTCTAAATGGATATTGATTCACTTCATATACACCAGTATCTACATCTGCAACTTTTAATTTAAGTTTACCTTGTTCTATAGTTGTTTTAGCTTTTACTTCTGAAAGCCATGCAACATCAATTCTTCCATTTTCTACATCTTTTTCCATAGGTACTCCATCATATGCAACTATCTCAAGCCCTAAATTATATTTTTCATTTAAATCTCTTATAGTTTTTTCTCCATTACCACCTAAAACACAACCTATCTTTTTGTCTTTTACATCTTCTATCTTACTTATAGTACTATCCTCTGGTACTATAAATTTATATTTACTATAAGCATAAGTATCTGAAAAATCATATTTTTCTACTCTTTCAGGAGTAGTTGACATTTGGTGTGCTACTGTGTCAATTTTACCAGCATCTAACATACCCATAAGTCCACTAAATTTAGCAGTTTTAAACTCTAGTTTATAACCTGTTCTTTCTGATATTTCTTTCCATACATCAATTTCAAACCCTTTATTTTCATCATTTTCTTTATAACACCATGGTGCATATTCTACTGATACACCTACATTTAAAGTACCCTTATCTCTTGTAGAAGTATCTTTTTTTGTAGCTTCACTGTCTTTACTTGAACATCCAGCTAACATTGCTGTTCCTAAAAGTAATGTCAATAGTAACGAGAATACTTTTTTACTTTTTAATTTCAAAAATAACACTCCTTCTTATTGTATTTTTGTTTACTAAAACATAATATCATAATTTGAAAAGGTTTTTCATTGCTTTTATCTATGTAATTCGACATCAATATTCTTTTTTTCTATACTTTCTCTATAATTTGTTTATCTTTAAAATTAATACTTTTTTACCAAATTTGTCTTTATTTTTTATCTCTAAGAAATACTTTAATTTACATATTAAAAATTTTAGTACTATTAATGTACCTTTACACAAAAGGAGGCTATCTCAAAATAGAGACTGTACAGCACCTCAATTATTAGAATGATGAAAATATATTTGATTTCATACAAAAAAGAGTGCCTCATGAACTAAAAAGTTCATTTTGAGACACCATCTTTTTTATAAATTTCTTATTCCAAAATAATTAAGTAATAGATTAATTTTTATAAATTATAATATTTTAATTTATTAAATAATCTTTAATTACTATACTTCTTGATTTAATGGTTTTTTAAGTAATGCCAAAAGCATCATTCCAACCACAGCACCTATAGCTATAGCTAATATATATCCAAGTGGATGAGTAACTACTGGTATAACAAATACTCCTCCATGAGGTGCACGAAGAGCTGAATTAAACAACATACTAAGTGCTCCTGCCACTGCTGAACCCCCAACACATGCTGGAATAACATGAAGCGGGTCTCCTGCTGCAAAAGGTATAGCTCCTTCAGTAACAAATGATAACCCCATTACATAGTTAACTTTACCAGAATCTCTTTCTTCTTTTGTAAATCTATTCTTAAAAAATGTAGTTGCAAGAGCTATAGCAAGTGGTGGAACCATGCCACCAGCCATTACTGCTGCCATTATTTCAAACTGCCCTGATTCAAGTGATGCAACCCCAAATACATATGCTGCTTTATTTACAGGTCCACCCATATCCACAGCCATCATTCCACCTAATACCAATCCTAAAACTATTTTTGAAGTTCCACCTAAACCATTTAAAAATCCAACCATTGCATTATTAATTGCTGTAACTGGAGGTATTACTAAAAATGTCATTATAATCCCCATCAAAAGTGTTCCAAGTAAAGGATATAATAGTACTGGTTTTATTCCTTCCAATGAAGCTGGTAATACACTAAATATTTTTTTAAGTCCTTCTACTAAATAACCTGCTATAAAACCTGCTAGTAATGCACCTAAAAAACCTGAACCACCATCACCTGCAAGAGCTCCTCCTACAAAACCTACAACAAAGGCTGGTCTATCAGATATAGAATACGCTATATATCCAGCAAGTACAGGTAACATAAATCCAAAAGCTTTATCTCCTATCCCTTTAAAAAACGCTGCTATTGGCGTATTTGAACCAAAGTTTGAAGGATTAATAGAATAGTCATCAAGTAAAAATGCTATGGCTATAAGTATCCCTCCACCAATAACAAATGGTAGCATATTGGATACACCATTCATTAGGTGTTTGTATACTTTTCTAAATCCACTTTCACTTTCATCATTTGATTCGTTGTGACTTCCTTCTCCTCCGTGATAAATTGGAGCATCTCCATTTACAGCTTTATCTATAAGTTCTTCCGCTTTGTGTATGCCATCAGCTACCTTAGTCTTTATGACTTTTTTGCCATTAAATCTAGCCATCTCAACATTTTTATCTGCCGCCACTATTATACATGTTGCATTTTTTATTTCATCTTTTGTAAGCTTATTTTTAACACCTGCTGAACCATTAGTTTCTACTTTTATTGATACACCTTTACTTTCAGCCATTTTATTTAAACTTTCAGCTGCCATAAATGTATGTGCTATTCCAGTTGGACATGCTGTCACTGCCAATACTTGAGGATACTTATTAATATCATTCTCTTTAGCATTTACTATATTTTTCTTACTGGCTTCTTCGTCTTGATATTCTTCACTAAATTTTTCTCTTTCCTTTTTATCTATTATTTCTTTAAACTCTTTTTCAGAAGTTGAATTTATAAGTTTCTTTCTAAAGTCTTCATCCATAAGTATTGTAGATAATCTTGATAGCACTTCAAGATGAGTATTGTTAGCTCCATCTGGTGCAGCTATCATAAAAAATAGATTTGATAAGCTTCCATCAAATGACTCATAATCTATACCTTCTTTTGACACAGCTGCTGCTATACAAGCTTTAGTAACTGATGAATTCTTAGCATGAGGAATAGCTACACCTTCTCCAATTCCTGTTGTGCTCATTTCTTCACGAGCTAAAATTGCTTTTTTATAGTTTTCTTTATCATTTAAATTTCCACTATTTGCAACTAAATCTACTAATTCTTCTATTGCTTCTGACTTGTGTTTTGATTTTAAATTTAATTTAATTGATTTTTCATCTAATAAATCTATAATTTTCATAAATACTAATTACCTTTCTATATATTTTTTAATATTTTAAAACTTGTTTATAGATATTTCATTTATCAATTCATCAATATATTCTCTTTTGGCTAAGTCATACGAAAAAGCAGTTGCACTTCCTGAAGCTGCTCCCAATTTAAGAGCATAATCATATTTTCCAGTATTTAAATATCCAGATATAAATCCTGCTACCATTGAATCACCTGCTCCTACAGAATTTTTAACCTTTCCTCTAGGCACATTACTTATGAGTACCTCATCTTCTTCTGTAATCAGCAATGCTCCATCTTTACCCATTGATACTAAAACATTTATAGCTCCCATTTTCTTTAATTTTTTAGCATATTTCACTATATCTTCGTTTGAATTTAATTTAACACCAAACATTTCTTCTAATTCATCGTTATTAGGCTTAATTAGAAAAGGTTTGTACTTTAAAACATTAAGAAGAAGATTTTTAGTTGCATCAACTACAACTTTTATATTCTTTTCTTCTAATCTAGACATTATATTTTCATATAGTTTTTCATCTAAAGTAGATGGGATACTTCCTGCCAAGATTAAAATATCATCTTGATTTAGCTTATCAAGTTTTTTATATAAAATATCAATATCTTCATCACCTATATTGGGACCTTGCCCATTAATCTCAGTTTCCTCTGACTCTTTTATTTTTATATTTATCCTTGAAAAACCATTTTTTAGTTTTATAAAGTCTGTCTTCAAATTTTTTTCTTCTAATGTTTTTATTATATATTCTCCAGTAAAACCACTTATAAAACCTAAAGATGTATTATCATTTCCAAGTTCTTTAAGTATACGAGATACATTTATACCTTTTCCTCCTGGATAAACGTATTCTTCATTTACACGATTTGTACTTCCTGTCTTTAGTTCATCTAGTTTAACTATATAATCTATTGATGGATTTAATGTTACTGTATAAATCATCTTGCCACCTCTTTTTTATTTATTCACCTTATGCTTATATCTTAACTTCATATTAATATCCTTGAAAGTCAAAAAATTTCTCTTAATTAAAAGAGAAATTTATCAATTTTATTTTATTTAGTTTTATATTATCCAAATTTGCAAGTGTATATACAGTACTATATACTATAATGTAGCTTACTTAAATAGACTTACAAACTTTTCAAAGCTACTATTTTCACATATGCTTATAACTTTTGCTATAGAATCTACTCTCTTATATATATTTGAAAATATTACTTCATAATCTAATATTTTGTCCTTATCGAGTGCTAACATTATTATTAAACGGACATCTGATATTTCCCAAGCAATAGGCTTCTTCAATATACCAATTGCTATTTTATTATTAAAAACCTTTCCAATAGCTCCATGTGGTATAGTTACCATATTTCCTATTTCTGTTGTAGCTATTTTTTCTCTTTCAAAGTAAGAATTTTTCATATCCTCATCTATATAACCCTTTTGTACAAGTTTACTCGCCATAAAATCTATAACTTCTTCTTTACTTTTAAAATCCAAATCAGTAAAAAATAGCTCACTATCAAACAGATTTTTTATATCTAAATCTAGATATATAGTCCCTGTTTCTATATATTTCTCAATTAATTTAACTTCTTTCTCACTTAAAATTGGAGATATATTTATTACTGGTATATCACCTATTTCAATAGGAATAGTGGATATTACAAAATCAACATCAATAACTCTTATATATTCAACTAAATATGAAGGAATAATCTTTAATATTTCTAGTTTTTCTTTAAATATATTTTCTAATTTAGCTTTTATTAGCATTGATGTGCCTATACCTGAAGTACAAACTATTATGGTTTTAAAAACCTTATCTTTGTTATTATAAGATGCTCTTTCAACTGCTCCACCTATATGAAGAGCTATGTTTGCAACTTCATCTTCATTAATTTCTATCTTCAAATCTTTTTCTATTGTCTTTTTAGCTATATTAGCTAGTTCAAAAGCAAATGGATATTTTATTTTTATATCTTGAGCTATTATAGATGATTGATTTATGCCTAGCTTTATTTTTTTACATAAACTACTAATATGCTTATATAAAAATTCCTCAAATACCTTATCATTACTTATATCTATTGATGTAGCTAGTTTTAAATTTTTACAAAACGTTTTTATTGAATTTATTATAATTTCTTTGTTTTGTTCATTTTCTAGAATTGAGCTTCTCTTATTCCTATAATTTTCTACATAATTCTCTATAAATTCTTTTTCATCATACTTATGTCTGCTTAACATAACTAATATATTATTTAACACGTTTTTAAATTCTATATCAGTTAATACCAATCCATTTTCATTTAATATGTCTAATAATATTTTTTTTATTATTAATTTTTTTTCCTTTATATCATCATTTAAAAAATCACTTAGACTCAACTGATTATCTCTCTTATTGCTTAAATCAACTATACAATTTAATATCTTATCTTCACTTTCTGAAACACATATACCTTGTTTATGTTTAGATTTAACTGAAATTGAATACCTTTCCAACAATCTTTTTACTTCTTTTAAATCATTTTTTACTGTTGAAACACTTACATACATAGAATCGGCTAAATCTTCAAGCCTTATAGTATTTTTTTCTTCATTACTTAATGTTAATACTTTTCTGATTATATATTCTACTCTATCTACATCATCATAGAGATTACTATTTAGATTCACCTCATCAAAACTTCCCTCTAGTTTATAACCAACTCCTCTTATTGACAAAATTTTACTATTTCTAAGTTGTTTATTAATATCCTTTATTTCATTTTGTATAGTTTTTGAAGAGCATCCTATCTCTTGACTTAAGGCAAGACCACTAATTGTATCATTTGAATTTAACAGTATTTTTATTATATTTATCTGCCTTGCTGTTATATTTAAACTCATAAAATCACCTTTTACTCTAGATATTGATTTCTTAATTTTTTTATTTCTTCTTTATCTAAATTAAATTCTCCATATAAATATGCTTCTACACTGTTGTATTCTTCATCAATTCTTCTAAACGCAGTTTTCATATACTCTTCATTTACACCAAATATATATTTTAAATTTTCTTTTGGAATTCCCTTAAATTTAGGCTTATATTCTATAAATCGCTCTATCTCTTTATCTGCAAAATCGTTACTTTTTAGATAATCTTTCATTATGTTCTCTCTTGATACACCTAAAATCATAAGAATTATAGCACTCCCTACACCAGTTCTATCCTTACCAGCTGTGCAATGATTTAATATTGGTAAATTAGAATAGTCTTTTATAAGTTCTACTAGTTTTTTATATGATGGATTGTTTATAGGTAGATTATAGTAACTATTATTTAACATATTAAACGCACCATCTTTTTCAAACAGACTATCAATCATATCTTCAATAGAGCCAAAACTACCTTCTGATTCTTCTAGCTCTCTCATAGCTGGAATTCTTATATTTTTTATACTTGATATTACTGTTGATGGATGTTTACGAGCTTCTTCGTCACTTCTATAATCAAATATATATTTAATATTTAACTCTTTTAAAGTCTTTATATCATTTTTACTTAGATTTGATAATTTTGCAGACCTATAGAATAAACCTCTCTTTACAGTCCTACTATCTTCTGTTTTATTTCCACCTAAATCTCTAAAATTTTTCATATTACCACCTCTTAAAAACTATCTATTATACTTTTCTTAAACATCGATAAATTAATTTTATCACAATTTTATGTTCTTTATTTAAAATATTTTTTAGTATTTGATTAGTAATTGTAAAATTTAAAAGTATATCCTTATACAAAATTAACCTAAATTTTACATAATTTACTTACTTTGTAGAAGCTTTATAGTTTATAATCAATATACAGTAGTATATTTTATGTAAAAAAGACCATATTTAGAATAATATCAAATACATTGGAGGTTTTATATTATGGACATTCAAAAGCAAAAGAATTTTATAATTAAATTTACATATGTAGTTTTAATAGCAAGTATTGTATATATTGTACTAAAATTCTTATTACCATTGTTAATGCCTTTTGTAATCAGTTTTATCATTGCATCCATCTTAAGACCTATTATAAGACTTATTACAAATAATACAAAGTTAAATCGTACATTTATTTCAGTAGTAATACTTTTAACCTTTTATGGATTGTGTATATTTTTATTAGTTAGTTTTGGTGTAAAGATATTTGCAAGTGTAAGTGACATATTTTTTAGGCTTCCCGAAATATATAAATCAAGCATACAACCAACACTAAACACTTTATTTTCAAAGATAGATGCTAGTACACCTAATATTAACCTAGCGTTGATACTTGGTTGGGATAATATAAGTCAATCTATGACGTCTTTAGTAGCTTCTGTTTCAACAAATGCACTCAATGCTATTGCAAGTATTGCAAGTAAAACACCTGCATTTATGTTAAAACTTATTATTACTTTAATTGCTTCTTTTTTCTTTACTTTTGACTATCAAAAAATAGTAAACTTCATCTTAAAACAATTTCCAGAAAAAAGTCAATTGATGATAATAAATATAAAAAATAGTAGTATTAATGCTCTTTTAAAACTGCTAAAGGCCTATGCAATACTACTATCTGTAACATTTATAGAACTACTTATTGGACTTAATCTCCTAAGAGTCGAAAATGCATTTATTATAGCTGTCATCATAGCACTTGTTGATATTTTACCAGTTTTAGGTACAGGAAGTATTTTGACACCTTGGATGATTATTTCATTAATTAATGGAAATATCCACTTATCAATAGGGCTTTTAATAGTATACATCATTATAACTGTTGTTAGACAAATATTAGAACCAAAAGTAGTAGGACACCAAATTGGTCTTTATCCTTTAATAACTTTAATGTGCATGTTTGTCGGAGCTCAACTATTTGGAATCGCTGGATTATTTGGATTTCCTATCGCAGCTACAATCATAAAAAATTTACACGATAATGGGATTATTACTGCATTTAAATAGTTTAACCTTAATATTTTTATTTAAATTAAAAATAGGCTGTTTCAAAATTGGATATGTCCCTGTCAAGTAGACAGCCTTAAAAAAGGCTATCTTTACGCGGAATGAGTTCGATATTCAATCGGACTCATTCCGTTTTTTAATTGTATTCTTTCATTATTATAAAAATAAATATAATCATTTATTAGACTAATCATTTCCTTTGGATCT
>NZ_JAGWCV010000064.1:0-17104 GCF_020657735.1 Clostridioides sp. ZZV15-6383
CAGATACATAAAGTTAATATCTCTTTTGCATGCTTTCTCTATTTCTCTTGAAGAATAAATACAGTTCATGTTTGCATATATTATAATTTTCAAAAGTTGTCTAGGGGTTACTCTATTTCCTCTAATTCGAGAATAAGTCTTATATAGTTTTTCTAAGTTCATCTCCTCAATAATTTGACTTAATAACCTTACAGAATCATCTTTTGGAATCATATAATCAATATTTAGTGGTAATTTAAATTGATAATTATCACCATAAATAGTATAATCAAGTTGTATAATGTTTTGTTTTGACATACAATTATTATACAAGAATCCCAGGCTCTTTTGAACTTGGGATTTATTTTTTTTATACAAAAAAGGGCGTAGCACTATTTTCTAGTGCGACAGCCCCTCTAATTTATCTTTAATCTTTGTTATGTCTGTTTCAACTCTTTCAAGTCTGCTGTTATTAGTATTTAATGCTTCAGCAAATTTATCTAATTTATCATCAAACTTATCTATTGTATTACCAAATAAAGTTCTCTGTTCTTTAATTTCTCTTGAAAAATAAGCTCTTTCCTTTTTTCTATCATCTTGTTCTAGTTGTCTATTCTTTTCTAAATATTTTCCAAGCCATATCATCAATAAAGTTAATAATATAGCTGTAAATCCATACTGGCTTAATAGCTCAATTATTTCCTTTGATAACATCTACTTATCCTTTCTGTTTTGTACTTGTATTTGATTTATTCCTATAGATGCACCCCAACATAAAATACCTTCAAAGACAGCTTCTATTGACAGCTCTTTCATAAATAAACAACTGCTTATCATTGCTATAACTAACAATATAAAAGGTATGTATTTATTTTTAATATTAGATTCTTTTATAAATGTTCCTAATATGTAAAGCCCACCTATTAACATTATCAAATTTTGAGGGATAAATTGCATTATATCCATATGATTTCCTCCTATCCAAGAATTTCATTTAATTCTTTTACTTTAGTTTTTATTTGTTCTAATTTTACAGCATGGTTTTCTACCTTCATTGAGCTTATCTTATTACATATATTTATTATGTTTTGACCATAATTCACATCTGGACACCATTTGCCTGATAAACTTTCAACTGTTTTAGCCTCTCCATGTAGATATGAAAAATGTCTAGGGTCTAATGTAGTTCCATTTACTTTATATTCAGTTTTACCAACTAATTCACTGTATTTTGGATAACCTTTAGCTCCAGCATATAAAGCTAGATGGTCTATAAATGCTGATACTCCATCCTCCCAACAATTAAATCTTGTATGAGCTGTTGGGTCTAAATCTCCTCCACCTTTATTTCCTTTAAGACCACACACATTGCAATAAGAAGGATTTAAAACTCTACCAAAATTAAAATATCCAGTTTCTATAAATGTTTGAGCAATTGCAATAACTGGATTTACACCTTTTTTCTCTGCTTCTTTATATATAATTGGTACTATAGCTCTACATAAATAATGTGGTGGATTAGAGTTATTTTTTAATGTGTCTAAATACGAAAAGACTTGTTCTAATGTAGCTGTTGATTTATCTAATATATTCAATTCATTACCTCCTACTTGCCTATAAAATCTAACACTTTATGAAGTGTAGCCCATCTATCATCACCTTGTAACTTAGTGAATCTCTCGCTAGTTTTAATTTTACTGGATGCTCCACCAATCACATATAGGTTTTCACAATGTCCAGGAACATAATTTTTCAACTCACATACAAAGACTTCATTAGTCTTATAATTCATGGCCATTAATTGGGCTATAACTTTATCTACCTCACCCTCATAAACTATTGCATATTTCACTTTGTTCTCTTGTGGTTTACCAGCTACAGACTTATTAAATATTCCTTCATAAATATCTATGGCCATATCTTTAGCATTATATTTTTTAGTGTCAGATGTGTCTACAAAACAGCACTCAACTAAAATTGACTTTGCCTTCGTTCTTCTTAAAAATGCTAGAGTTTTCTTTTCTTTAACTCCACGATTTTTAAAATCTTTATCACCTTTTGCATGATAAGTTTCAGTTATTTTTTTACATATTCTTGATGCTATTTCAACAGTTTCTTTGTCATTTAAATTATATACTAAAACTTCTACACCTCGACCACCACCTGAGTTAAAATGGATACTTACATTTAAATCTGTATTATATGAATTACATTTAGCTATAATTTTATTCAATATGTCACTTTGAGAAGTTCCATTATTACATGTAGTATCATAAACTTTACATTCTTTTTGGGCTAAAGGTATTAACTCTTTTAGTACATTTCTTGCTTCTGTAGATTCTTTTATATTCCCTACTGCTCCAGAACCTATTCTACCATCTGGGTTGTGTCCTGCATGGGCAGTTAATGTTTTTATATTCAAAATTACCACTCCTTTTAATTAAAAAGAGAATTGAAATTAATCAATCCTCTAAAATTGACATAAAAAAAGAACCTTCTTAAATAATTGGCTCTACTGGTATTTCTTCTTTATTCAATAAATTTGTTAACTCTGTATATTCATTTTCCTTTATTCTGTTCATAGCATAGAATACATCTAATTTAGTTTGTAACTCTTCTTTAGTAATAAAATTCTTTTGTTCAATCATTCTTTTTAAAATATTATACATGTTGTTCCCTCCATTTTTTATAATTTTATAACACATTATTTGTGTTAAGTTCTAACATAGCAATTCTATAAGCATTATCTACTAATAAACTATCTTGCTGTTTTTGATTTTCTATTAAAATTGTAATTTTATCCGCATTTATTTTTTCGGGTGTTGGTTGTGGTTTAGGTGGATTATTTTGTAACTCTAACCATTCATCGTAAACCTCTTTCCCTGTTTTAATCTCTCCATTTTTTATTGCTGGAGTAAATAACTGTTTATCATCTGTAACAAAGTAATTATCTATGTTATCTAAGTCATTTTCAAAACCATATTCTATTAAAATATCTTTTTTTTCTTTTAAATTTAACATACATTTCTTCCTTTCTTATTCAATAAAATAAGTTCCATAACTATATATATCTTCATTGCTTCCTAATTGCGTAATTTGAAGGTATCCATTTGCAAAATTAAAATACACAAAGCCTTGAACTAATTGATTATTCTGGGTTGTAAATATTGGAAAAACATAGAAAGTCTTAGGTGTAAATCCATCAGGAAGCTTCAATAATGCAGTACTATCTGTAATTATTCCACCAGTTATACGCATATGAAAACTAACTTGATTTCCATTTTTACTTATTATAAACCCATCATTGTCTGAAACAGTTCTCTTCCATCCATTCAATAATTTGTTAGATAAATCTATAATTCTAGAGTTAGACTGAATATGACTTATATTTGCTATACTACTTCTTATAGCTTCTATATGACTACCTAAATTTTGTGTACTTTCAAAACTTATGTTTGGTATAACAGTATCTGAGTTACAAATAAATTTAGTTTGATTATCATATTGTTCTAAGTTTAATGTTGTAAGTTCAATTTCTTGTGGTTTTGCAAGTTGATATATAATAGTTATTGGATTATTTTTTATCCATTCACTAAACCCATTTCCATCTTGTGTAGAAAGTTTACTTTTCAATATTCTAAATGCTATATCGCCACCACCAGTAGTTGAACATCCTTCTGTGTCATTACTATTGAAATCATTTCTACTTTTTCCATTTAAATTATCACATAGAACATATGCTGTGTCTAAACTAGCTACAACGGCTTGAGGAATTAATGTTCCCATGAATAGCAGAGTATTATCATATACATGTGATAAATTAAGATTTCCAATATCAGTATAAGTATGTTCCTCACATCTTTTTATTAAGTAATATTTATTATTCTTATAAACTATCTCATCTTTTGTACCATTTGGTAAACTTCTAAGAGTATATGGAATAGTCTTTTTATTAAATTTATTACCTTCAAATAATATGGCCTTACCATTTATTAAATTATCTCTATGTAATGTCACTTTAATAAAATGTGCATTACTAGGTGTTTTTTCAACCCAATATCTCCAACTTGAATTTTTTGTTAATTGGAAATATCGTTCTGGAGAAGATATACCTTGTATAAAATTTTTATTTGAATCATAATATTGTCTATTACCATTCAATCCATAAAATACATATTCTGTATTTTCCTTTATTGCTATAAATTCTTCACAAGCATAATGTTTATCATCAGTATCCAAATACTCTCCACTAATACTATTATATTTACCTTTGGTGTAAATATAATCTGATTTTATTAAATTTGGTGTATTTATTTCGGTTGATAATATTTCAATTTTATCTCCTTGACCAACACTTTGTATTCCATTGAAATAACCTATATTAGTATTAGTATAATCACCTTCTAGTATAGTAATATTTAAACTTACTTCACATCCTGTTGTGGATGTCTTGTTGTTTATAATACTCCTTAATACTATATTACAATTGGATAAGTCGTTTAGTGTTGTAAAACTATATTTAAACTTTCCTATATTTCCTCCGTTTATTGTACAGTTTGTTGTAGGATTTCCAAATATAGATTTTTCTTCTCCAATACTATGTACATATATTCCACTTGTTTCTGGTAATGTATTTTTATAAACATTTACTATTACAGTATATAATGTGTTTGGTTTATACATAGAATAGTTTGTTGTAAAAAAGTTATGATACATTACTCCATCTTCTGTTGTTATATTTATTTTATTATCTGAAAAAGTTGTTTTCCATAAAGAAAAATCTGAGATATTATTACCCCATAAATTAACTAGTGTTTTTCCTTCTACATTAAAATTAGTTAGATAACCTTTCTTACTATTTTCTATTGTATATTCGCCTGTGTTAGTAGTACATTTTATATTTTCAACTTCTTTTAAATTTTCTATATCGCTTTGCTTATCTACTAATTCATTCACTGAATTTACAAGACTTGTTTTATCTGTCGTATTAAGCAGAATTGTATTTCCTATTTTAGTATTTAACTCTGTTTTAGCAGTTTCTATATTTGTATTAACTTTTCCAATTTCACTATTAGTGTCACTAGGTACATTTTTTAATTTTTTTACTACATCTTCATTTAACAATTAATCACCTTCTTTTTTATTTAGAGAGCTACAAAGATAGCTCTCTATTTTAATCACAAAAAAAAGAACTATTAAAGTTCTATGATAATGAAATCTCTAGTGCTTCACACATTTTTCTTACCTCTTCTCTATATTTCATAGGTACTTGGTTAATTGTTTTTAAACCTCTCTCTATTAATCCTACATAAATTGCTGCCATACTACTTCCTCCTTCATTTAATTTTATATTTTTTAATGACATAGTAGATGTCTGTTGACTACTTAATACCATTTCGCATATTTCAGCAGTTGCTAACATTAAATCTGTTATGTCATTATCTTGCGTTTTTTGACTTGTATTTAAATTATTTAAATCCTTTTTTTGTTTGAGCTTTTCAATTTTTTCTTCATTTATATTTAACATTTAATCACCTCTTTAAAGTGCTTCAACATCTAAATTAAATAACATAGATGGTTTTTTAATAGTTGTATTAGTATTTCCTTTTTCTACTATTACTTTAGGTTGTGCAGATTGTATATTCATATCTTTTAATTCATATATCTCCTTATATCCATTCTCAGTTTTTCTTGTCTCTATTTTAACCATATCTTTAAATGTATCTGACTCATTTATTTTTAATTGTACTTTTAATTTATTTATTAAATAATAAATTGGATTATTAGAATTTAAATTCTCTAACAAGCCTTTATCTAAGGTAAGTACTACATCTTGTGCGTTATCAACTATACTAGATACGTTGTAAGTATTCCCATTGATTAATACAGTTGAATCTTTTACTATAGTAGCTCCAGTCTCTTTTTTATAAATATAAACACTTATATATAAGTTATTTCCAATGTCAGAATGTGCTTTAAATACAATCTTATTTTCTCCAAGAATCAAATTCTCTGGATTAATTTCAAAAGTAATTGTTCCTGTAGATAAATCTTCTATTATATTTGTACTGACATTATTTATAAACATCTCTATTTTTGTCAATTCATTATTTGGATTTTGCAAATCTATTTCAATAGATGAATATGACTTATTCTTTATTTCCAAACAAGTTTTCTCTGAATCTACTTTTGATATTATATATAATGTCTCATCTTTTATTAAAGCATCCACTATATCATTAACGTCTCTTGGAATATATATTTGTGAAAAAGTATATAGCATAGAACCAATCTCTACATCTTCAATTTTATATGCTTCCTTGTTTACTCCTGTGATATGCAAAGTCTTATCATTTTTTATAGCAAATATATGTTTATCATCATAAGATTTTATATCTTTTACATTTTCTAATACTTTAGTAAATAATTTTATAATTGTATTTTTTGTACTCTCATTTAGTCCTAAGATTCCATTTATATTATATCCTTGTACATATAATTGACCCTCTGTTGTTATAGCTAATACATAATTACTATAAACATATATTTTTTTTACATTAGAAATAGTTAGTATTTCTTGCAGTTCACTAACTTCGTCATTATGCCCTATTCCAAGTTGATATTCTGAGTTTTTACCAACAGAAAATAATGTACCATCATCTTTTAAGAAGTACGTAAAATTATCACCACAAGCAACATCTATTATATTTGTTAAGTTAATTTTTATAAATTCAGAAGTTGTTGTTAACTCAGATTTATTTATAGCAAGTTCTCCAAATTGATTTGAACCACAACCATAAACATCTCCATTTTCTAACATCAAAATTGAATGAGTTGAGGATAAAGACATCTTTTTTATATTTCCAAAAGGCAATGAAGTTGAGTAATTTCCAGCATTTGTGCCAAATGGTATTCTATAATTAAGACTATCATCATTATGTAAAAATGTCTTTTTATTTACTAATAGTCCATAATTATTTCTTACAATAGACATTTCATTAGAAAAACTTAAATCGCTAGGAGTATAACTTGAAGTATTTAGAATTCCACTTTCCTCATGTCCATTAAATAAACCTATTTGACCATTTACAGCATTTCCTTTTCCTTCTAACGTATTATTAGTGTATTGAACTATAAAACCATTATGTTGAGTATATACCTGTTTTACATTGAGGCAATTTCTAACAGGTGTTTTTTGTACAACATCAGAATAATTGCCAATTTGTCCCAATTGTCTACTACCAAATACATATAAGTCATTATTATTATCTATATAATAAGCATTTTTACCATTTGCATATATGTGCTTTATATTACTTGTTAATTTTTTTAATACTACAGTACCAGATTCATCAAAACCTATACCATCATCAGCATTTCCTCCAGAATATAAATCTCCATTTTCAAGTAAAACAAAAATAGTGTTTACTCCTAGAGCGACCTCTTTTACATTACTATTAAAGCCTACATCCTTATATCCTTCAATATATCCTGATGAATTATTATATGAAGTATTAACACCTAAACCTCCTAATGAGTTATATCCTGTGACAAATATTCTATTTTTCATTGTAATTACAGTTTTGCCTTCTTCCAACATTAAATTTGATATAGTTGATGGATCTGTTAATCCTTCAATATTTATTTTAGTTAAGCTAGTCAAAGTTGAATTTGCATTTAAACCTAAGTAATCTCTATTTCCACAACCCATTAAAGAAGTTATATTATCATTCTCCAATAATATAATAAAAACATATTTTCCACATAATATATCCTTTATTGTTCCAGAAATATTTACCTTAGTGAAGCTATTCCTATTAATAGTATTTCCTAAGCCTAATTGACCATAGCCATTTGAACCAGTTGAAAATAATTTATTATCATAGGTTAGAATGTAAGAAGATTTGTAACATGTTATTACTTTTTTTACATTATCAATAGGAACTTTAGTAAAAGTACTCCTATTAATATTATCCCCTAAGCCTAATTGCCCCGAGTCATTTGCACCAATTGAATAGACTTGATTATTATTTGTAAGAATAAATAAACAATCATTTGATGGAATAAATTCTTTTATATTATCTATAGGAAGTTTTATAAATTCAGACTTAGCTTTAATTGTACTTAACTTGTTACCATTATTAGAACCACATACATACCCTTCACCATTGTTTAATAAGATATATAAAGCTTGTCTATCACTTTTAATTTCTTTTATATTTGATATAATATATTTTTTAGAAAATTGTTTTGATATATTTACAAAACCATCATGTCTGACATTATAAGGTTTTTTTATTCCAAAACAACCATAAGAATTAGCTCCAGAGCAATATATGTTCCCAAAATAATCTTTAATTACTATCCTTGATTCATTAGCATATATTACTTGTGAATTATACGCCCAAAAAGCATTTGATAATACATGTTTTTGAATATTAGAATAATAACTACTATCTCCTCTTTGTCCACTTGAATTTCTACCTATTATTTCAAATTTAGATGCTAATCTTGTTTTCTCTTTTGTATATATAAAGTTACCTTCTCCAAGATAATGATTGTAATAAGGAGCAGAAGATGATATTAATAATCTTAAACTTAAATTTTTATCTTGGGATGGAGCTCCAAAAGTCGAAGGTCTCCCTGTGAATTTTATTTCCTTATATCCTCCATTACTGGCATCCATTAGTAAACATAAGTTATAGTCAGAAACCAGAACCTTTGATAATTTAGGTTCATCTATTATAAATGCTACTTTATTTATATTTTCGTTTTTATTTATTACAAACTCTCCAAATCTTGAATAATCATTATCCGTTATAGAACTTTTTATATATGTGCTGTAATAATTATGTCTCCCAGAAACAAAATAATAATTACTTGTATTTTTAATTAAACATCCATCTTTAAAAGGGATAATTTCAGCAATATTAGCTACTGATGTTGGTGTTGTGCTTCCTTTATTTGTTATATATTGCATCCTTGAAAAAGTGGTTTGGCTGACAATACTATTAATACTTAATTCACCTAGATTATTACATCCTACTGAATAAGATACTCTATTATTATCTATATAATATGAAGAATTTGCATATACAGCAATTTGAGTTGCATAAGATACAGAATCAATTTTAGTAAAAGTATTTCTATTGATAGTATCTCCCAAACCTAACTGTCCATAAAAATTGTATCCTGTTGAATATAGTTCATTATTAGTTGTCATCAATAATACATGTTCATCACCTAAAGAAATTTTATTAACAGGAGGAACATTTACTTTAGTAAAAACATTTCTATTAACATTATCTCCTAAACCTAACTGCCCACGATTGTTATATCCTGTCGAATACAATGTATTATCACTTAACAATATAAATGTGAAGTATGAACCTTTATTTAAATATATTTCTCTTATAGTAACTCCTTCTTTTAAATCTAATGGAACTCTAGTAAATTCATAACTATGATGATTATGACCTAAACCTAAATGGCCATGAGGGTTGTATCCTGTTGCGTATATTTCATTACCATTCACAACAATAAATGTAGAGATGGCATTTGCTCTCACTAAAGAGATGTTCACAAAATTATTTTCAAGCCCTATATCTAAAACTCTTTCATCATTTTTATTTATTAATAATCTATTATCAATAGACTCAATATGATTACATTCTTCAATATCAAAGTCCTCAAATTTTTCAAATCCAAATATACATTTATCATATCTTTTTAAGTAAGAAAAACTATAAACGTTATATCCTGTCATATACAATTCATTGTTGCTAGTTAATATAAAACTTACAATATAAGCACATTTAATTTTACTTATATTTTTTATACTAATAGAAGATTTTCTAGGAGCATATGTTGGTGTGTCACAACCTATTTTATCCCCTAATGCACCTTCTAGGTTGCTTCCAGTTACATATATATCATTGTTATTAGTTATATAAAATTTATGATATTTACCACTTTCTATATTTTTTACATTAGATATAGATAGTTTTGTTAAGACTGTTACTATAGCTCTTCCACCAACACCAACTTGCCCATTTGAATTATCTCCACAACCATAAACATCTCCATTTTCTAAAAGAAAATTTACAGCACCTTGAGCAGTAGAAATTTTTATCACATTATCTAGATTTACTTTAGTAAAAACATTTCTGCCAACAGTATCATTTAGACCTAACTGCCCATAGGGATTTGCACCTGTTGAATAAATTTCATTATTTAAAGTTAATATATATGAACAACCGACTCCTGCAAATACTTCTTTAACACTCAAATTATCAATTTTAGTAAATGTATTTACAGTAGATGTATTTCCTAGACCTATCCTTCCAGATTGATTATTACCACATACATAGATTTCATTATCATTTGTAACTAACATGGAATATTCATTTCCACAAGCAATTTGTTTTACGTTATCTATATTTACTTTAGTAAAAGTATTTCTATTAATATTATCTCCTAAACCTAACTCACCACTTGTATTTTTGCCAGTCGAATACACAACTCCATCATTTGTAAGTAAAAGTGAGTGAGACATAGAAGATGATACATATTTTACATTATCAATATTAATTTTTGAAAAATATCTTATAAGAGAAGTGGTATTCCCCAATCCTAAACCACCAAAACTGTTTACTCCTGCTGCATACAACTTTAAATCATCTTTAATTATAAACACAGAAGCAGAATTCATATCTGTAAATATATCTTTAACATTAAAAGTATCAAAATTTTTATTAAACTCTTCTATTTTAAATTCTTTATTTCCAAATAAAGAACCTCTTTGTAATAATTTATTCTTTTTCATACAATTCCCCCTATCTCACTTCATAGGAATACTTATTTATTTTTATTTCAGTAGAACCCTTTTGATAAGATTCTTCTGTTTTAGTTTCACTATAGTTGTTTCCTAAGTCATGAATATATCTTATTTTGTTACATAAAAAAGGAACTGTTACATTTTTAAATAATACAGTTCCACTATTTGAAAGTAATTCCAATTGTTGTTTAAATTTATTAAGTTTCAATCCATCTAAATTACTTATGTTTTTAGAATCATATAAGGTATCATACCAATACCCAGCTTCATCTGCTGTAGCTTCCTTATCTAATTCTAATTCAAATAGAATTTTAAGTATTTCCTCAGACATTTTATTATAATTTTCTTTTAATATTTTTAATTGCTCGTTTGTATTTCCACCAGATTCAAGAACTTTAACACTGGCATCTAACTCATTTACTGCCTCTGATATATTTTTAGATACTGTACTTAATTCACTTGAACCAATTTTAGTCTGTATTGAATTTATCCTATCTAAGTTAATAGCTATATTAGTCTTTGCTTCATCAAATTTTGCATCAATTTTAACACTAGAGTAAGTACTATCTAGTGTTGTTATATTATCATTTATTGTAGCTTGTATAACTTCTTTGTTTGTATTTCCATTTACAACCGTTACTTTTACATCTATGTTACTTTCATTGAATATCTCTATTGTATTAGAATCTACTATAGTATAAGAATTAGTCATACTTTTCTTAGTTGCTTCATCTAATATTGCTACAAATATATTTTCTGTAACTAAATTGTGATTAACTATAAGTTTAAAATATTCTCCATTAGTAACCCAATCCGATTCAACATAAGATTTACTAAAAGCTACATTAGTTGCAGCAGAAGTCATTTCTGATATTTTCTCGTTAACTTTCTCAAAGTCATATGTTAATCTATCCTTTAAAGTATCCTTTACATTTCCATCAATAGTTTCCCTAGATTGCATTAACTCGCCTCTAGCATCAAGGCTTTCTAATTCTTCAAACCTATTTTCAAATTCAGTTATTTTATTACTAACAGTTGTTGTCATATCAGTTTTAGCAGTATTTACTTCAACTATTTTGTCATCTACTTCTTTTATCTTTGTATCTAATTTTGTAGTACTTTCATCAATACAATCTTCTACATTAGATATAGCTTGATTTACTTCATCAAGTTTGTAATCAATTTGTTCTTGGTTGTCTGTAAGTTTATCTTCAAATATCTTATCATATAAATCAAAAGTGTCATTAGCTCTAGTATCTAAGTCCTGAAACTTCTTATCTGTTTGAGCTTGGACATCAAGCATTTTGTCATCAACAATATTGTCTATTTCTTCAGATTTAGCATCTATCATTTCATCGAGTTGTAATTGACAGTCAGTAAGTTTGTCATCTACTTGAATTTGCATATTTTGAATGGATTCTTCACGATTGGCTTCTTGATTTTGACGTGTTAACTCATTAAACTCTCTTTCTTCTTCTTGTATGTTTCTTATATCTTCATTGTAAATTCTAATTTGTTCTGCTTTATCTCTTACTTCTTCATTTCCTAAGATAGTTATTTCAAGCTGTTCAACTCTTTTAGTCAACTCTTTATTATTTTTTATAATTTCTTCTGCTTGTGATATTAAGACTAATAAAACTCCATACTCATCTGTACTAGTCAAATCATCATCATTAATCATACCTTCTTCAACACGATAATAAAGATTAGTAGTATTAATAAGAGTATTTCCTTTTACTAGAGAGAGTTGAAATGTATTTATACCAACACTTGCAAGTGCTTGTCGGCTAAGTTCTATCTCTACAACACCATTTGTAGCATCTACAACTTCACATTCACCATTAACTTTTTGTCCATCTGATTTTGTAATGCTAACTAAAACTCTATCATATTCAGATAAATCTATTATTTCATCTTTATTTTTCAATATTGCTTCAATATAAGCTGTTTTAACATCATTTTCATTATAAATAAAATAATCTAGTAATCTTTTGTTTATTCTATAATTACTAAAATCTACTTCTATGGTATGATTCTTTATTTCATAATTTTTCAAAGTATCACATCCTATTGTTCTTTATTTTGTTCTTCTAGTTCTTTTTTCAAGGTCTCAATTTCTTCTTGTTGTTGCATATTAAGTGCCTTATAAAGTATTAGCTCATTATATAAACTTTTTATCTCTTCAAATGCTACAGTATATGCTTTTTGTAAATTTACTTCCATGTTAATGTCCTCCTAAATTATTAATTTTCTCGTTTAATTTATTAACTATCATTTCTAATTCTTCTCTCTTTTGTATTTCTTCTTGAAGTGCAGTTGCCACAACTGTTGTATAACCAGATGGACTAAACATTAATCCATTTTCTTCTCCATAGTCATATAGAAATGTTTTTCCAACATAACTATCTTTAAAATCATTAGCTATAAACCCTATTTGACTATCTGCAATTGTCCTATCTTTTTCTGCTATATAATCAAATGTTGCTGGTTTAAATTCATCTTTTATAAAATCTAAAAATGGTGTTGGAGTGATACTTGAACGAGTTCTATTCTTAATATCTTT
This sequence comes from Clostridioides sp. ZZV15-6383, assembly GCF_020657735.1. Taxonomy (NCBI): domain Bacteria; kingdom Bacillati; phylum Bacillota; class Clostridia; order Peptostreptococcales; family Peptostreptococcaceae; genus Clostridioides; species Clostridioides sp. ZZV15-6383. The sequence continues at coordinate 13,380 of NZ_JAGWCV010000064.1, forward strand.
TATGTATACTATATTCTCTTTAAACTTTTTATCTGATTCACTCAAAGTAGAACGAGCATATAAATATCTCCATTTATAATCATCACAACCTAAATCAGTTGATGAACGCTCTGGATAAAATGAATATCCTATACCTAAACTATCTCCATTTGTAAATGTAAAAGTAGCTCCTCCACATCTTACAAAAGTATCATCTCTTTCAACAATAAAGTGTTCTTCTCCATCAACATAAATCTCAGCAGTATCATATCCTACCCAAAAATAATTATTACTATCATATTTTAATCTTATAGCTGATGCTTGACTAGAACCATCAGACCTTCTTGCATCTATTGCAAATCCAGACCTGCTACTTCCAAATAATCGAATAATAGGTTCGTGACCACTAGGAGTTGTCAATATATCACATGCTATAGCTCCTTGATTTACTGTTAATCCATTCCTATCTATTTCTACATAATTAGATATATCATTAAAACCAAATTCAATTTTATCGGGTTTAATTCCTATTATTGAACCACTGTTGTTCCTCGTGACCATCATAGTTATATCATCTTTAGTCAATTTAATTTGAGCAGAATTAGTTTTAGTTACACCATCCACTCTAGCTACTTCTAATTTTATTTCTTTAGCTGTAGCGTTTATTTGTGCAAATTCCTCTGATATACTTCCACCCATACCTGTTATATAAATTTTATCTACTGTATTTTTAAGTTCATTTATTTTTAAGTTGTATTGAGCAGTTGCATTTATAGCTAAAATTCTATCTGAAGGTGTAATTATACCATCTGAAATAACTGAATTGATTATAGATTTTAGATTGGTATTTGATGCATCCAATGCTGATTTTGAAGTGTTTATTGCTACCAAGTCTACACCAGTAGTTCTATCAATAAGTTTTTGTAACTCTGTATATAAACTGGCTTTATCTGTATCTAATAAATTAAGTTCAATATCTATCTTTTCTTTTTCTTCATCTGTAATCTCATTATCATTAAAATAATTAGACAGGTTAGAACTAAATGTTCCTAAGTCTGTATTTAACTTAATTATAGCCTTATTTATGTTTTCTCTTAATGTTATATTTTCTTGTGAGCCACCAAAATTTTTAGTTACTTCTTTTACTAATATGTTTACATTTTCAGCTCTCTGGTCTATAAGAGACATATTTTCTTTTATATGAGATGCATCTTCTTGCACTTCTAAAACTGTTTGATGTATTCCATCTATGTCTTTTTCAATAACTACAAATTTTTCATTATGTTTTTCATCAGTTTCATATAATCCCCAAATCTGTTCTTCAGTATTTTTTCTTGAATTTCCATCAAAAGATATATCAAATATTGGTGAGTTTATAGGAACTTCTGTATGTTTTCCATTATCATTTACAACTACTAAAAATTGTGTGTTTCCTTCTGGTAATCTTACATTAGAAACTTTTAATGTTCCTGGATTATCAACATCCCAATATATATATTTTTTATTTGTCTCTGTATCTACTACTTGATAAAGTGTGTTATTATAGGTAACAATTACTCCAGTAATTCTTATCCAGCTATCTGCTGGTGAATTATCCAATATCAATTTACATCAACTCCTTTTGTATATTTTTTTTAGGAATATATTTATCTGGTAGGTTAATTCTTTTCTTCTGTTGCTGAATAAATAAATGTCTTTTAGAGTTCAATGTTCTTGTTGCATGTTCAGCTTTAGTTAAATAATCAGCTATTGTCCTTTTGTCATCTTCTTTTATTTTTTTATTACTTAAAGTTAATTCTAAAGTATCCAATTTCCCATTTTTAAAATTTTGAGTAAAAGATGTAAAATAGACTAATTCTTCTTCTTTAGATTCTTTGCTATGTAACACTATAATATCTCCTAAGCTTAAATCACCCTTCCAATGCTGTCTAAAGTTAATATCTATTATTCTATCTAAGAAGTTTATAACATCCAGAGTCCACTCTTTAGTTGGAATACATTTTAAACTTAATTGTCTCTTACCTTCTGCTATTAAATCTTCAACTTTTAAAAAAGCATCATTTGTATAAGTATCATAATAGAGAAACTCATTTAACTCATCTAATAGAGCCTCATTAAATATTAAATATCCATCCTCATCAGTTGAAGTCTCCCTCTTACAAAGAATATTTATATCTTTTATACTTTCATCTAATTTAGTTATTTCTTCTTCTAAATGTTTTATTTGAACATCTAATATAACCTTTTTATCTTCTAGTTCACTTATCTCTACTGCTATTCTAGCTGAATTTACTTCATCTTTATGTTGTGGATTATCATATGTCTTTTTCATGTCTTTTTTCTTACTTATCAACTCTACTACATGTAACCATTCATTGCTTTTACTATCACGTTCTCTTTGTTTCTTAAGCTTTGTATCTATTAATTCTCTCCAAATTGGCTCTCTTATTTCATTCATTTCTTGATATTTCTTTATAGCTCTACTAAGTTCTTCACTCATTTCTTCATTATCTAAGAAATAAGAATAATTCTCAATGTAATCATATCCTGTAACTGTAGCTCCTATTATATCCATATCTTCACTGCCTTCAAGTTTCAATCTAGTTACTATCTCATCACTATTTGTAGTTCTTTCAAGAGATTTGATATAATTATCATGAGATAAATATAACTGAATATTATCTCCAAAGGAATCTATATGGTACAAATTAATTAAATTATTATAAGTGTCAAAATCAGCTATACACTCAAATTGTTCTTTTAGTTCATTATTGAAATAATCTAACCAATTAGAGTTAATACTTTCTTGCCATCTTACCTTTTCTCTTTTATTACCTTCACTATCAGTTTCATAAGCAATTGAATCATCTACATGACCAAGTTTCCAGCCTGTCTCTTGTTTTAAATAATCATTAAGAGATATAATAGATGCTTCTTCATCTTTGGTAAACATCTGTAATCCATAATCCTCAATATTTACATCAATTTTCCCTAGTTTAACTTCTTTAGATTTAGCTGTTACTACTTTTAACTTATCGTCTGTTGTTACAACATTCTTAATTACAAAGTACTCTTTATCATTAAGACAAATAAGACGTTCTTCTTTAATTTCATTAAATAGAGGATTTATTACTTTAGAGAACTGAAAACGCTCTGTGATATATTTTGGAATAGTAAGTTGTATTTCATCTACTCCACCAAGCTCACGCTTTATATAATTTAGAAAATTGATTGGAATTTGACCTAAAAATGACTTGTTCATCTTGTGAATGGTTAATGTGTAATCAGATTTTATCTGTTTGAGATTCACATTAAAATGCATATTTTATCACCTTCTTTGTATTAGAAAAGCCCATGAATTAAGATGAGCTAAAATATTTTATTAATTGTAAAATTATGGTATAATCTAGTATAGTAAGGAATTTTAAATCGAAAGTGCTAAGAGTGGTTGTTTCTGTATTTAGCCTACTTCTTCAAAGGAAGGAGGTGAGCCTCGCTTTATTTTTTTATAGGGAGGTGAATTTATGGAAACAGTAGTGTTTAATATTTGCCTAAATATTGCAACAAGTTTAATAGCTTGTTACATATATGATAAAGCAAAAAACCACTCAGACGCCAATGAACTGGAACCCTATTTTTGGACAAATTTTTAAACCACTCCAAAAATAGGTTTTTTTATTCTCTTTTTTCAAATATAATAAAATTAAAAACGAGGAAAATATATGAAAAAATATTATTCAGAAGAT
>NZ_JAGWCV010000065.1:0-16265 GCF_020657735.1 Clostridioides sp. ZZV15-6383
TAGTTTAAGTTCTTTGCTATATTTTTTGTATTTTTTAGACATAGAAAAACCCCCTTAGAGTATACACTTTTTAGACCTATTATAATGGCCTTTTATTTAAATGTCTACTATAAGGGGATTATACTAAAATAGAGATAAGTCTCTTTTTCATTGATAAAATGATGAAAATATATCTGATTTCATACAAAAAAGTGTATCATGAACTAAAAAGTTCTTTTTGAGACACCCCCCTTTTTATACTTAAATTTAAGAAAAGATGTGAGACTCTAGGGATGAGATTATAATTTAAATAACAAATCTTATTTTATTTTCATAAATTTATATTTCTATTTTTGTACCTTCTAAGTAGACCTGTATTTGCCTTAAATATATCAGCTTCTTAATTTTCATTTGTTTATTCTTAATATATTTCTATTCTTTTGATATAATCATTTGATTTAATTGTTTTAGAAGAGTTCTTAGCAAGCCCTTTTTTATTTTTTATGTAACAAAGGAGAGGATTCAAATTTTTGTTTTGAGACATCTCCTTTTAATTTAATTAATCTTTAAGTCTTATATTAAATTTTTATTTATTATTTATCTTTTAATAATTTTTCCAACTCCAAAATCTTTTCAATTATAGACTCGAAAATTGGTTCTTCTCTAAGTTCATTATAACTATCATCACTAAACATTATTAACAAATTCGTATACATATTGAAAGTATATGAATTTTTAGATTTTACTTTGTCAAAAAATCTCATCTGACTCACATCCAAACTTTCATGTATAGGATATTTTTCTAATATTTCTTTTAGGCTATATAAAGCTTTTTTGGCTTCTTCTTTCATATTGAAAAATAAAAAAATTAAAGATAATTCCATATAATCCATATATATACCAAAAAGTGCACCTTTATCTTCACTAAGCATTTTTTTTATTTCTAAAGAGAAGTTTGCATACCCTAGCAACTTATTTTTTATATATTCCATTTCTTTTTCTGTTGCTTTTTTATTAGAATCTCCATCCTCCAATTTTTTCTTTAATTCCTTATATTGATATTTATATACATTGATTATTCCTTTACAATCCAAACTTAAATTGAATACATTGCTAAACAGTTTATTTTGAAGCAATATTTCTGCTTCTTCTAGCCTATTTTGATTTAAATATATCATAGCTAAATTGACACTTGTATCTCCTATTGGTTTATGTATCATAGTTAAGTACAGCTCTGCCTTTTCATAATCCTCCAACATACAATATGAATTTGATAAAATAATGAGTGCTGTTTCTTTTATTTGAATGTCCTCTGTATTTCTTACTATATCTTCAAGAATATTTGTTGTTTCTTTTACTTTGTCATTAAACTCATTCTTACCAAATTTATATGAATACATCTGATACAACGAACATATTTTTAACTTTAATAAATAGCTTTTAGGATACTTTTCTATATACATATTAGAAAGTTTTTTCACAGATTCCAAGTCTTGCCTACATTCTTCTTTTGGTTCTCCTGTTGATAAATCAACTTCAATTCCAGCAAAAATTGCTTCTAATTCTTTATATATTTTCATTACTTCTTCTTCACTTAAATCAATCCTGTAGTTTAAAAGCTTATCTATAGATACATTAAAAAAATCTGCTAATAATGGCAATATTTCTATATCTGGATAAGAATTCCCACTCTCCCATTTTGATACTGCTGGTGTTGATACACCTATAAACCTTGCCAATTGTTCTTGAGTTAGATTTCTTTCTTTTCTAAGAGTTTGTATGACTCTACCTATTTTAATTTGCATATATACCTCCCTAGTACATCTGTTGTAATTTAAGTATATAAAAAAAGTATTTACTAGTAAATCGAGGCAAAGTTAACAAAATACTCATAATTTAACCATTGGTTATATTTTAACCTAAAATCGTCTTTCATTAACTTAAAATAGAAAACAATAGCATATAAATCATAGTGATAGACATACTTATGGTTTTAATTTGACTACTTATGTGACTTATTATAAATGGATTTAAATTTTTATAGTATATACATCTAAGAAAGAGAATCCTGATGATTATATTCCCAACATCTTTAAAGAAACTGTACTGAGTCCTTTCGAAATAAATACTCCAAATATGATACCTATTATTATGGCAAAGATGCCTATTATCATATTTTCTCTAAACATTAATTTATTTATATATTAAGTATTTCATAAACACCTAATTTGTTTACTTTCTTTATCACAATATTTCTATTTTATTGTTTAGCCAACAAATTATATCCTCAAAGACTTCTTGCTTATTTATCTCATTTAATAATTCATGTCTTCCATCTTTGTAAAGTTTGCACGACACATCTTTTACTCCTAACTTCATATATCTATCTCTTAATCTTAATACACCCTTTCCATTTTTTCCTATAGGGTCTTTATCACCAGATATTATGTAAATAGGAATATCAAGAGGTATTTTTTTTAGGTTTTGCTTATCCTCAATCTCTTTTAATCCCTGAACTAAATCATAAAAAAAACCACAACTACACACCACTCCACAAAATGGGTCATTTATATATTTTTCAACTTGTTCTCTATCTCTACTTAGCCAATCAAATTTAGTATTTTTATTTCTTTTTATGATTTTCCCACCAAATATTAAATCATTTATTTTATTACTTCTAGAACTTCTTCCATGTTTTTTAATCTCACGATTAATTATCATTTGAGCAAAATTTAAAATAATACCTTGTTTTCCATTTGAACCGCATAGTATAAGTCCAGATAAATTATAACTATAATCCATTATATATCTTTGACTTGCAAATGAACCCATGCTATGCCCAAATAGATAAATTGGTAACTTATCATTTTCCTTTTTTATAATATTTGTCAAAGTATACATATCTTCTACAAGACACCTAAATCCTTCTTTTTCAGCTAAATGCCCAACATTTTCTATTGTCTTTGCAGTCTTTCCATGACCTCTATGGTCGTTGATATATACTATATAACCATTTTTAGTAAGCTCCTTAGCAAAAGTCTCATACCTTTGTGCAGTTTCAGCCATTCCATGTGCAATTTGGACAACTGCCTTTGGACTTTTTATATTTTCATCTTCCCATTTATATGTATATATATCTAAACCTTCCTCTCCTTTAAAAGTAAAGTTTGTACACTTCATAATTATCCCTCCAGATCAATTTTATTCAGTATATTAATATATATATTATATTACAAGTATTTTCAAGTTAAAATCTTTCTATAGAAACTTAGGGTTTATTAATTGTTTATAAAAATTGCTACACAAAATTATATAATAATTTAATAATCTAGTACTAATATCAAAAAATAATGCTTGGAGATACTTTGACACCATATTGACATTATAATCAATTCATGATATTCTGTTTTCGTCAAAATAGTATCTAAAGATAAAGGAGATATTTAATGGATTACTCAAATGAATTAAAAGAACTCTTTTTAATGAATCAAACATATGCGACTCTTTTTACTCTTACAAACAAAATACAAATAGAAGGAGATAAATATTTCGGTATACTTACTTCAAGACAGTATATGACCATTTTATCTATTCTTCATTTACCAGAGGAAGAAACAACATTAAATAATATTGCAAGAAAAATGGGCACAAGTAAACAAAACATAAATAGACTAGTTGCTAATCTTGAAAAAAATGGCTATGTTGAGGTAGTTCCCAGTCCTCATGATAAGAGAGCAATTAATGTTAAAGTTACAGACTCAGGAAAAGAAATTATGATAACATGTAGTAAAATTGGAATAAATTTTATGGCTGATGTATTTCATGAATTTACTAAAGATGAATTGGAAACTTTATGGCATTTACTAAAAAAAATGTATCGTTTCAATGGTGAAGAGCAAGATGGCTTTGAAGAAGATGCTAATTTTATGGAATATGAAGAAATAGATAAAATTAAATCTGAAGCACTTGAAGAATTTACAAGAAGAAGAAATAGGGTAAACAAAAACGATTAATATTATAATATCTATAATGATGATACAACTTGTTTATAGCATCTATATTTGTTATATAATTATAATGTGATTTTTGTTTTTTCACAGAACAATTATCACATAAACTAGGTATTCTTAGAAACTCTTTTTCTGTTTTTTGTACAAAAAGGAGATGATTCAAACTTTTATTTTGAAACATCCCCTTTTTCACTATTTTTGTTATTCTACTCCTAAAATTATCCGGTTATTCTACTCCCAAAATTATATCTCTTAATTTTTTTAAATCATTAATTGGTTGACTGCAACTATTATTTTGACACACATAATAACTAGTCTTATCATTCTTTAATTTATAGTTATTTAAAAAATCTATCTTAGTATTTTCTTCATTATATTTCTTTACTAAAAAAGTTGCATTTGGTATAAAATTTTCACTTATTAATTCTTTAAATCCAACTAAATCAGAATCGTCTTTAAAAATACATATAATTTCCTTAGTAGAATAAAGTTCATGCATCAATGAAAGCATATAGAAACTGTACCCTGTTGGAGAACTCTTTACATTACTTACATACAGTTTTAATTGTTTATATGATATTTCTTCAAGTTTATTATCACCAGTAATTTTCGCAAGCCTTATAAGATTGTATAATTGAACAGAATTTCCTGATGGAATAGCTCCATCATACAAATCTTTTGGTCTCGCTATTAAATTCTCACTATCTTTACCATATATATAGAATCCATTTTTTTCATAATCCCAAAAAAGGTCAACACAGCTTTTATTCAAATTTAATGCCTTTTCTAAATATTTCATATTAAATGTTGATTCATAAAGCTCTATATACGCCCATATTAAAAAAGCATAATCATCTAGATAAGCTAAATAATCAGAACTTCCTTCTCTATATCTAGCTAACAATCTACCTGACTCATTTACAAGATTATTATTTATAAAATCAAGACACTTATTTGAATACTCTAAATACATATCATTTTTTAGAGTACTATATGCCTTTGCCAAAGCAACTGTCATCAATGCATTCCATGATGTAAGTATCTTATCATCTTTATGCAAAGATGTTCTTTCTTTTCTATATTCAAACACCTTTTTACTAAGGTCAGCTATTTTTTCATTATATCTCTCGTATTCTTTATTTTTTATAAGATTAGGAATACTTTTACCTTCAAAGTTTCCACTACTAGTGATATCAAAATAATTGTTAAAGAAAGTTCCATCTTCTTCACCCAACACTTCAATTATTTCAAGAGGATTAAATGTATAAAATTTTCCTTCTTCACCTTCACTATCAGCATCTTGTGCTGAATAAAATCCACCTTCTTTATCCTTCATCTCTCTAATTACATAATCTATGGTTTTTATAGCAATCTCTTTATATAACTCTTTTTTTGTTATTTTATATGCATCTAAATAAGCTATTGTAAGCATAGCATTGTCATATAACATTTTTTCAAAATGAGGAGCTAACCATTTTTTATCAGTAGAGTATCTTGAAAAACCAAATCCAATATGGTCAAACAAACCACCTCTATACATTCCATCTAAAGTTTTTTCTACCATTTTTAATACATCTTTATCTTTTTCTATACTATAATATTTCATCAAAAACATAAGATTTTGAGGACTTGGAAATTTAGGTGCATTGCCAAAACCACCATACTTTTCATCATATATAGCCTTAAATACCCTAATTGATGAACTCAACATTTCTTTTGATAAATTGCCATCTGTATTTTTCACTCCAAAATCATCTTTAAGAGCTTCTATTATTTCATCTCCAGATTTTATTAGTATGTCTCTACTTGTGTTCCATTTTTCAGATACATTCTCTAGTAAATCTATAACTCCAGGTCTATTATATCTTGAATATTTTGGGAAATATGTTCCTGCAAAAAAAGGTTTTTTATCTGGTGTCATTATTATGGTCATTGGCCATCCACCACTACCTGTCATAGCTTGACAAACCGTCATATATACACTATCTATATCTGGTCTTTCTTCTTTATCTACTTTTATTGCTATAAAGTTTTTGTTCATTATTTCAGCAACTTCTTCATCTTCAAAAGATTCTTTTTCCATAACATGACACCAATGACATGTTGAGTATCCTACACTTAAAAATATTGGTTTATCTTCTTCTTTTGCTTTTTTAAAAGCTTCATCATTCCAGCTATACCAATTTATAGGATTATATGCATGCTGTAAAAGATATGGAGATTTTTCATTTATTAGATTGTTAGGTTTTCTATTATTTTCCACAATACCACCTCATTTGTTATTTTATTATATGTTTTGCAATAAACAAATAGATATACACTTATAATAAGCGTATACCCATCTTTAACTATATATATTTAAGTTTTTATCTAATTAATTCTTCTAGGCAAATACTTTTTTTAATATCTACCAAAACAAAACAACATAAAAAATATCAAATTATTTTTTTAAAGGTTTTTCAAAAGAAGGAGGATTAACATCTATCTTAGTATCATGATTTGGCCCTGGAGTTGATAAATCAAAATATAACTTAGAATCTTCTGTAACTCCAAAATCTCTATTTGAACCTGTATCTTTAACTTTATTTAAAGCATCTCTAAATAAAGCATTATGTGCTTCTTCTCTGTTAAGTAAGAAATCTATTGTTTCTTTTACATATTTATCATCAATTTGTCTATATAAATACTCATAAACTACCTTTGCTCTTTGTTCAGAAGCTATATTTGAAAGTAAATCAGCTACTAAATCTCCTGTAACTGTAACATAATTAGCAGTCCATGGAGCCCCTGATGAGTTTATTAATACTGGTGACAATCCAGTTAATACATGTGTTTCTATTTCACCTGTATCAACTGCATTATAATTAACATCATGTCCATTTAATAAATTTATAGTTTGTGCTACCATTTCCATATGACTAAGCTCTTCTGCTGCTATATCAAGAAATAAATCTTTTATTTGAGGGTCTTTTATTCTAAAACTTTGAGATAAATATTGCATTGCTGCTTTTAATTCTCCATTTGCTCCACCCAGCTGCTCTTGCATTAAAACGGCATATTGAGGGTTTGGTCTTTCTACTTTTACTTCTTTTAATAATGCTTTATCGTGTTTAAACATATGAATACCTCCGTAAATTATTATTCAAAATTATTATTTACTTAAGTTGTAATATTATTCTAAGTTTTATAATTAAAATTTAATAAGTACTTATTTAGATACGCAGTAATTTATCTATAAAAATAAAAATACCAATATACCTTTAAACAAAAAAACTGAATATCAATAAAATTTTAATAACAAACTTTATCAATATTCAGTGTAAATTTTAGTTACATATCAAATTTTCCAATGCATCATTAGGGGCTACAATAGGATAAACATCATAATCCTTATCTATATCACATTGTAAAAACACGGGTTTATTAAAATCTATCACATCTAGAACTTTTTCTAATTCTTCCATATCGGATACCTTATATCCATCAATATTATAGGCATTTACTAGTTTAACATAATCCACGTTTTCATTAATGTCAGTTTGAGAATATCTTTGATTAGAAAATAACTTCTGCCATTGTCTTACCATTCCTAATGTTCTATTATTAAGTAGTAAAATAAGTATAGGTACATTATAATTTGCAACTGTAGCTAGTTCATTACAGTTCATTCTAAAACTTCCATCACCAGTGACTAAAACCACATTTTTATCTACATTACCGACTTTAGTTCCAATAGCTGCACCTAAACCAAAGCCCATAGTTCCTAGTCCTGCTGATGTTATAAAACTTTTATTACCTTTAAAATTCCAGTATTTGGCGGCCCACATTTGATGTTGACCAACATCAGTTACTACTATAGTAGAATTTTCTAATTTCTCATATTTCTCATTTATTTTTTTAAGTATGTTTTGTGGATGAAATTCATATTTTTGTACACCCTCACTCTTTCTAAATGTCTTTATCTCTTCTTTCCAACTACTATTATTCTTACTCTCAACTCCTTCAAGTAGTAAACTAAGAACCAACTTCAAATCTCCAACTAGAGATACATTAGATTTTATATTTTTACTTATTTCAGACGGGTCTATATCTATGTGTATTACTTTTGCATTTTTAGCAAATTCTGAACTTTTACTTATTACTCTATCGCTAAATCTTGCACCTATAGCTATAACCAAATCTGAATTAGAAAGGGCTAAATTACTTTCTCTACTTCCATGCATTCCAACCATTCCAAGAGATAGTTCATTTTTTCTATCTATATTGCCAAGACCCATAAGTGTATTTAATACAGGTGTATCTATTTTAATTGCAAATTTTTCAAGAATCTCCTCACTATCTGAAGACTTAACTCCTCCACCAGCATATATTATAGGTCTTTTAGATTCTTTTATGATATCTATTGCTTCATTTAAGAGCTTAGCATTAGTTTCATCATCTAGACCAAAATCGCTTTTATAATCTATATAATCATCTATTTGACATAAATCATAATCCTCATCACTAAAATCCATTTCTGCTAAAAATAAATCTTTTGGAACATCTACAAGTACAGGTCCTTTTCTACCTGAATTTGCAACTTTAAAAGCTTCTTTTATTGTAGGAACTAATTCTTTAGTATTTCTAACTAAATAATTATGTTTTGTCATAGATAATGTTGCTCCAGTTATATCAATTTCTTGAAAAGAATCTTTACCTAATAAACTCGTTGGAACCTGACCCGAAATTACAACCATAGGTGAGGAATCCATAAAAGCTGTTGCTATTCCAGTTATAGCATTTGTTGCTCCTGGACCAGATGTTATAAAACAAACACCCACTGTATTAGTACTTCTTGCGTATCCATCTGCTGCATGAACCAAACCTTGTTCATGGGATGTCCTTATATGCTTAAAATCATCTGAATAATCGTATAGAGCATCATAAAGAGGTATCACTGCTCCACCAGGATATCCAAATACCGTGTCAACTCCCTCTTTCTTTAAACATTCTAAAATTACCTTTGCTCCATTCATACACACTACTATGCACCACTCTTTCCCTCAAACTAATCCATTTCATATATTTATTTCAAGAATGACATCATACTTCTTAGATTTCTGCCAACTTCAGCAATTTCTGTAGCATATTCTGCTTCTCTAGTTTTTAGGAAGTTTTTACGTCCTTCTTCATTCTCTTTAATCCATGCCTTTGCAAATTTTCCATTTTGTATATCCTCTAAAACATCTTGCATACCTTGTTTTGCTGCATCAGTTATTACCCTTTTGCCAGATACATAATCTCCATATTCTGCTGTATCACTTATGCTATATCTCATTCTTTCAAATCCACCTTCATATATAAGGTCGACTATTAATTTCATTTCATGTAGACATTCAAAATATGCTACTTCTTTTTGATAACCTGCATCTACAAGTGTTTTATATCCCAATTTTATAAGTTCACTTATTCCACCACAAAGTACTGATTGTTCTCCAAATAAATCTGTTTCTGTTTCTTCTTTAAAAGTAGTTTCTAAAACACCTGCTCTTGTTGCTCCTATACCTTTTGCATATGCTAAAACTGTCTCTGTAGCTTTTTTAGTGTAGTCTTGATATACTGCAAATAATGCAGGAACTCCACTTCCCTTTGTAAATACATTTCTAACTAGGTGACCAGGTCCTTTAGGAGCTACCATTACAACATCAACAAATTCTGGTGGTTGTACCTGATTATAATGTATATTGAATCCATGTGCAAATGCTAATGTTTGACCTTCTTTTAAGTTATCCCTTACACTTTCTTCATAAACTTTTTTTTGCTTTTCATCAGGTATTAACAGCATTGTGAAATCACTTTCTTTTGTAGCTTCTGCTACACTCTTAACTTCAAATCCATCTTCTTTTGCTTTTTGTGCTGATTTACTTCCATCATAAAGTCCTATCACTACATCTACACCATTATCTCTAAGATTTTGTGCATGTGCATGACCTTGGCTTCCATAACCTAAAACTGCAACCTTTTTATTTTTTAAAACCTCTAAGTTCACATCATTTTCATAATACATTTTTGCCATTTTAATTTCCTCCCAATACTTTCTCTTATTTTATGATATTTATTTTTATTAGAAATTCATACTCATTATCATCGACTTAATACTGTTCAGCAAATTCTATTCCTCAATTTATATAACTTTTAAAGTATATTTTTAGAATTTTCAGTTTTTATTAATTGTGATAAACCCATAAGTTTAATGATACTTGTATTTTAAATCTAAGATTTTTCTTATTTAATATTTATCTTTGGTTTTTTATTTTAAAATGAGTATCTTTAGTTTTTATTTTTATAAAGCAGATTTAATTAGTGTCTCATTTTCTCAACAGTTATCTCTCTTATATCATGTAGTTTCTTCATATGGTTTAAGACAGAATCTAAGGATGTCTTTTCTTCATTTACTATTAATTTTATACCTGAGTTATTCATATTGTCTACAGTCATACTTATTGATTGTATATCAACTTCTCTTCTTCTTAGAGTCATAGCCACTCTTAAAAAAGAATCTATTCCTTGGTTTAATTTAGCAGATACAGTATTTTCCATAAAAATTCCTCCTTATTTTTATTATTTTTTATTGATTTTATATGGATTAAATTACTTTATATTGCTTAAAATAAAAAAACTTTCATCTTTATAAGCAATATAAATATTACTTATAAGGACGAAAGTTATATTCCGCGGTACCACCTTATTTGTAGATATAAAAAATACATCTACCCCTCTTTTTCAGGTCGGGTAATCAATTACCTTAACCTTAGCCATGTAACGTTGGCAGACGTTTGTACTTACTAAAAATATTCAGTACAAAAGCTCCAGAGTGATCATTATACTACTGTTAACACCAATTCTCAGCAACATTGGTTCTCTGTAGATAACACGCTATTAGTATTGTTGTCTCTGTCATTGCTTTTACTTTTTTAATTTTAACTCTGTTTTGTTGTTAATATAGATTATATTCCCTATTATTTACGATGTCAACGACTTTTTAAAAATTTTTCAGATTATTTGTTTTTTTCACAATAATATTTCTTTTATATTATAAGTGTATATTTTGGAATAATCGTTTTCATATTATTATCTTATATCCATTTATTTTTAGCCAATTTTCTTTGTCTTTATAATCTGGCATAATGGATTTTATCAAATCATAGAATTTTTTAGAGTGATTCATATGTACTAAATGGCTAAACTCATGTATTATTACATAATCAATTACATCTAATCTTGCCATAGATATTTTTGAATTTATATAAATATTTTTTTGGGATGTGCAACTTCCCCATCTCTTTTTTTGTTCTTTTACCTTAACACTTGCTGGAATCAATTGTTTCATTATTTCACAATTTAATTTAAGAAAATCTATTCTCTCTAAAACTATTCTTTGACTTTCTCTTTTATACCAAGACTTTAAAGACTTTTTAATAAATTCTTTACCTGTATCATTTGTATTAATAATTATTTGGGACTCATCAAGATTTATTTTACAATTACTTTTTTTGACAGAATCCTCCAATATTTCTTTTATAACTAAGTGATACTCTTTCCCTAAATAAAGAAACTTATCACCAGTTATAAACATTCTTTGTCTGTATATTTCTTCTCTGTATTTGTATTTTTCTAATTTTTTAAGTATCCAGTCTCCTTTTTCAATTATTATATCTTTTATTATTTTTTCAGATATTTTAGGAGGGCTTATTACAATTATTTGACCAAATGAGTCTATTTTTATAGAAATATTTTTTCTATTTTTATACAATAAAATTACTTTTATTTCACTACCTCTAAGAATTACATTTAAAATATCAACTTCTTTACCTACTGTATTCATCAATTTACCTTTTCCTTATTAGCCCTACAATTTATAAGTTCAGCAGCTATGCATACAGCTATTTCAGCTGGTGTTTGAGCATCCAACTTTATTCCTATTGGTGCATGTACTTTTGATAATTCTTCCTTTTTAAAACCTTTTTTCATAAGTTTTTCATATGTCAATCCAATTTTTGTTCTACTTCCAATCATGCCTATATAACTAGAATTTCTTTTAAGAGCCCATTCTAAAGCACTTGAGTCATATAAATGACCTCTTGTTAGAATAATTATATAACTATTTTCATCAGTTGGAAAATCTGGTATATTTTCAAAAGAATCTAAAACTATTACTTCTGAATCTGGAAATCTTTCAGAGTTAGCAAATTCTTCTCTATCATCTATTACCACTGTTCTAAATTCCAAAAGGGATAATATTACGGCAACATCTCTTGAAATATGACCTGCTCCAAATATATACGCTTTACTTGTATTTTCTTTTAGGTTTCTATTAAATCTTTCTATATTACTTTCTAATTTACTATCTATGAAATCTATTTGGATTTCTCCATTACCTCCACATATCATTCCAAGTTTTGCCACATCAGATTTATTTAGGCTAAATTTATACAACATTGACTCTCTATTTTTTATTACATTAATTGCATGTTTTATACATACTGCTTCTACACTACCTCCACCTACTGAACCAAATATGGTAGCATCATTTTTTACAATCATCATTGCTCCTGTTTCACGTGGTGTTGAACCTGAGTGAGAAGTTATTGTAGCAAATGCGAAATCCTCATTATTTTCTATTAATCTTATCGCTTGTTCATATATATTCATATAATTCTCCTTACCAGTCTATCTAAAAATCTTCTATATATCTATCTTAGGTTTTTTATTACTTTATATGGTATCACAAACTCAACTGCTCCCATATAACCAGGTGCTACTTCATATTCATCAAAACTAATTACAAGGTTTCCATTTTTATTAAAATAAAAATCTTGATACTTATTTATAGATTCAAAATTTTTTACTGGTGAATCTTTATCTTGGTCTATAAAATAGGATTTTGTATTATCCTTTTTTATTTGCTCTCTCATTTGTTCTTTTATATTATCACTTATAACTTTTACATATTTATCGTCTTTAAAAAGCATTGGCAAAGTCAAAACTATTTGTCTTTTTTTATCAATATTATAATGTACTTTACTAACATATGATGATGCTTCTATCTCATTTTTTGTCATTTCTATTGATAGAAAATCTTTAGAATTATTTTTCACACTATAACTCAAACTTAAAGACTTATGCCCTTTGTTCCTTGATAATTGTATCTTTTCCATTCTCTCTTGAAATTCATTATAAAGCCTTTTTCCATCCTCCATAAAATCACTATTTAATCTTTTTTCTAAATTTTTATCTTTTAAACCTTGTATTTTAGGAATATCAATCTCAGCTTCATAATTTTCAGTTTTTAAGTTATAATTTTTTATAGTTATTACTTTTACTATTTCCCCAATTATAGGTATCTTAGAAAAGCTGTCTGCAAATACAGGGCTTATGTTGACTAATACTACAAACATACATGCAAAAGCTATTGCAACTTTAAATCTTAATCTATTTACTTTCTTATTTTGCTCTCGGTATATATTTTCTATTTTTTCATGATTTATTATAGTATCTAGTTTCTTTGGTATTGGAATTTTATGATACTCCTCTTTTAACTTATTTAACCTTTCTTTGCTCGTCATTCTTTTTATCCCTACTCTTCAATTTTTAATTTTAATTTTTTTAAAGCAGTATATAGCCTAGTTTTAACAGTATTCACATTTTCATCCAATATTATTGCCACTTCTTCAATCTTTAAATCTTCAAAAAATCTTAATATTATAATAGATTTGTATTCAATAGGTAATTCTTCCAAAGCTCTTCTTAAATCCAAATCAGTGTATTTATCATATTCTCCAGTCTCATCTACAAGGTCAATATCTGTCATATTATTATACTTACGGTTTTTTCTAATAAAGTCTATACTCGTTCTAACTAAAATTTTATAAAACCACGTTTTTATATAATTTACTTCTTTAATATTTTCCACTGAATATAATGCCTTATACATAGCTTCCTGAACCACGTCTAGGGCATCTTCTTCATTCTTTGTATAACTATATGCAATTCTATAAAAAGAGTCTTTATTATCGATAATGTATTTCTCAACTTTCGTTCTCTTTAAACTCTTAAACATTCCTGTAAAATCTCCCTCCGATTACAGGCTAGGATTGATTTTTTAGAAATTCTATCTGTCTATTTTGGCATCTTCATTCAGTTTTTTTATATGTTCAAGATACTTTTCATTTAAAATAGATTCTCTTATTAAACTCTGACACTCATTAAAACTTTTTTGTCTTTCTCTTTTATCAGTAACTTTGACTATATGATATCCATAACTAGTCTCAAATACATTTGAAACTTCATTTTTCTTTAATTTGAACACTTCTTTTGTAAACTCAGCATTTTTGTCATCTTTTGAAAAATATCCTAACTGACCTCCATTTTTTCCAGTTGCCTTATCATCTGAATACTTTTTAGCCAATTCTTCAAAACTTTCTCCATTTTTAATTTTAGCCAATATACTGTCTGCCTCTTTCTTCAAAGCTTCTTTTTTATCTTTACTTACTTCTTTTTTATTTTTGTCTAAAGTTGATATAAGTATCTGAGAAGCACTTACTTCTTCTACATTAAAATCCTTTTTATGACTGGTATAATAAGCTTCCATATCAACATCGCTTATATTTGTTCTACCTTCAAAGGCTTTCTTATTTTTATCTATGGCTAAATCTTTAGATATTTCTTGTTTTAAATATTCTTTATCAACACCTGCTTTGTCCATTTTTTCTTTGTAACTCGCATTCAAATTCATTTTTTCTTCTAGTTCTTGATATTTTGAGTCTACTTCACTTTTACTTGGAGTTAATCCTTTATTCCTAGCCTCTTGATATAAAAGTTCATTATCCACCATAAACGATATTATAACATTTTCTAATTTATTTCTACCTTTTTTATCTAAAGTTTTTTCCAATTCATCTAAAGATTGACCATTTATATAATTATTAGTAGCAGATAAAACTGCTTTCGTTTTTTTATACTGTTCTTTTGTAATTTCTACATCATTTACTTTTGCCAAACTTTTATTGCAACCAACCATCATTAAAGATAGTATCCCAATCATTCCTACATAAAGTTTTTTATTCAATATACCTACACCTCACTCATTTTTATTCTCAATTTCTAAAATCTCAATAAATATTCTTATATTTTAATTACTCTAAATTACGTAACCAATAATTTTTTGGTATTTGATTTTGGTCCACTGCTGCAAATTCATAACCTTCATCTGATAAGAATTTTAAAACTGAATCTAATGCTTCTGCACTTTGCTTTTTCTCATGCATTAAAACTACCAATTGGTCTTTATCTTCACCTTTTCTATTCTTAATATGATTTTTTACATTTTGTACAATTTGAGAAGAATTAGATTTCCAATCTTCTGTATCTAAGTCCCAATCCCAAATCTTATATCCAGCATCAACTAAAGCTTGATAAGAAGCTTGTGGTGTATATGGTTTACTTCCATAAGGTATTCTTATTACTTTTGAATATTTACCAGTTATCTTGTAAAAAGTTTGGTCATTTGTATCAAATTCCTCTTTTGCTGATGTACTAGTAACATAAAGCTTATGAATATCATGTGATACACTATGAAAACCTGCTGTGTTCCCATTTTTAATTATATTTTTAACTTGTTGTGGATATTCCTTCATATTTCCATCTATCATAAAAAAAGTTGCTTTAACATTATATTTATTTAAAGTTTTTATCAT
Source organism: Clostridioides sp. ZZV15-6383 (assembly GCF_020657735.1). Lineage (NCBI taxonomy): Bacteria > Bacillati > Bacillota > Clostridia > Peptostreptococcales > Peptostreptococcaceae > Clostridioides > Clostridioides sp. ZZV15-6383. The sequence goes on from NZ_JAGWCV010000065.1 coordinate 15,725, forward strand.
CTGGTCAGTAAATTTAGACGGACCATCATCTATAGTTATGTATGCTACTTTTCCAAAACTTTTACTTGGTCCTTTGCTAATTTCTGTCGCTGTATTAGATACTATATCCGTAATAGTAGAACTTGACAATTTTGCATTTCTACTAATTTCATCTTCTTTCATATTTAAAGAGCTAACACGTATACCAACCACTATAAAAGCCAGACATACTACAATAGCACTTAAAAGCACATACAGTTTCTTTCTATTTATTTTTTTCTTTTTATTTCTCATCGTTCGACCTCCAATATTACTATATTTTTACATTTATATTTTTGTAGTATTTTCTCCCAAAAATTTACACTACATATATATAGACGTTGAACTTCGACAAAAAGTTTTACTTAATTTTTAAAATTTGTTATTTTGATGATTATTATGCTTCTCCTGCATCAGCAGTTGCTGAAGTTATATTTGGCTCAATGGGTGGAAAAATAATATCTGTAGGTATATTAATTTCAGTGTTTGGAGCATTAAATGGTTTTTTACTAACTGGTTCAAG
>NZ_JAGWCV010000066.1:0-15917 GCF_020657735.1 Clostridioides sp. ZZV15-6383
CAAAAACGTATGTGTCTGCATACCATAAAGAAAATTTAGAAGCTAAATCAGCTAATAAGGTATACAAAATAGGAGGAGGATTGACTTCTAAGGTAATGAGTTCTATAGCATCATCATTATCTAAACATAATACAACTCCAGACCCAGGAAGTAATAATGGTGCTAAGACAGTTATGATTGACCCAGGGCATGGTGGTTCAGCACCTGGAAATTCATTTGGAGGAATGATTGAAAAAGATTACAATTTAAATACTTCACTTGCAACTACTGAATATTTACGTTCAAAAGGTATAAATGTAATTATGACTAGAGATACAGATAAGACTTTATCTCTTGGAGCTAGAACTGCTCTATCTAATTCATTGAAACCAGATTTATTTACAAGTATCCATTATAATGGCTCAAAGAATAAACAAGGTCATGGTGTAGAAGTATTTTATAAACTTAAAGATAAAAATGGAGGGACTACTAAGACTGTAGCTACCAATATATTAAATAGAATTCTAGAGAAATTTAAACTTACAAATAGAGGAATAAAAACAAGAGTGCTTCTTAGTGACTCTACAAAAGATTATTTATACGTTTTAAGAACTAATAATGTGCCAGCTGTACTTGTAGAATGTGCATTTTTGGATAATGAGAAAGATATGAGTTTAATAAATTCACCTGCAAAAGTGAAAGAAATGGGTACACAAATAGCTAAAGGAATAGAAGAATCATTAAAGTAACTAAAAATAAAGATATGTAAAAGCGTAATGTAAATTTATAGTTGTAAATTTATATTAAAGTCATAAAATGAAATATAAGTGTATCAAGAGCAAGACTGTATATACATTTGCATATATAAATGCAAGACTGTATATAGAGTCTTTTTTTGTAGTTAAATGAAATAATTTGATTGTATTTTGTAAAATACACAATATGATATAATTAGATAATATACACTTAATTTAATTGAGGAAGGTGATTATGTGGATTATTTATTTGAAAAAAGCAGTTTAAAAGAATATGGAAATGAACCTTTAGATAAATATAGAGAATTGTTAGACAAAACAGAGAATAATTCAAGAAGTATTCTTTTATTAGTACCAAACAATAACACAAAGATAATGTATGAAAGGTCTTTAAGATTAGATTATAGTGAAGAATTGAAAATAACAACATATATAGGGTTTGTTAAAAAAGAATTATTGAAATATTGGCCATTAATAATAGAAAAGTGTGATGAAATAAGTAAGAAAGTTGTATCTCCAATATTTATATCAAATAGCTTAAGTGAATATTTAATAGTGCAAAAAGTTAAGGAAAAAAGAATACAAGAAGGGTATTTTGAAGATATTACAGGAACAAATAAATCAATAGCTAACAGCATAATGAATAATATAAATAAGTCTGCATTTAATTTAATTGATTTTGATTTTATTGGAGAAAAAATATATTCATCAAAGAAAAATAAAGATAGTATATATAGATTTTCATACACTCAGATGGATGAAATTATATCATATTATATAAATTCATTACTATCAAATTCACTTTTGGATAATGCACTAAGTGTATATCTATACAATCAGTATCTACTTAATGATGATTTCTATATAAAAAAACTATTTAAAGAAGTGAGATATATAATAGTGGATAGCCTAGAAAGTTCAAGTAATGCAGAAGTTGATTTTATAACAGAAGTATTAAACAATGTATTGAAAAGTTATATATATATTGATTATAGCAAGGACTATTCTGCATTTAATAATGTGGATATGAATTATATAAATGATAGGATAATATCAAAAATTAAATCTAAAGAAGAACATATTAAAAAGAAGAACATTGAAATAGAAGATTTATATTTATTACCTGCAACTATAGAATTAAATCAATCAAGCCAATTGTACAATGAAATGTTAGATTTAATAAGTAAAAAAATTATTTCTCTTATAGAAGAAGGTATATCTCCAAGGGATATAGCAATTATATCTCCTATAAACAATACTATATTGGAGTATCAAATTAAAGATTCTTTGATAGAAAAAAATATAGATGTTTTTAATACTAAGAAAGATAAAAAAGCTGTAGATTATCCATATGGAAATGCCTTAGTAGTGGCTACATGTATATTTTATGGATATTTAGATTTTATAAAAGATGAAGAGTATTTAAGTTTTATAGAAACTCTTTTAGAAATAAATAGGATAAAGGCATTTAAGATTTTTAATGAAACAAGACATTTAGATATTAATCATATAGATGGATATAGTCAATATCGTGATATTTTACAATATATTGAGGAAAAGAAGAAAAGTGACATAAAAATACATGAATTTTTAATTCAGTTTTATATAGATAAAATGTTAAGTTTAAAAGAAGGTAAAAAGAATGTTGGGTTATGTAAAAAGATAATAGCTGAAAGTGAGTCTTTTAGCGAAAGTATAGGTATACTTGGTATGAAAAAAGAAAAGATATTTATAGAAGCTTTAAAGACTACAATAAACGATTATTACTCTGTTGTTGACATAGAAGAATTTAAATCCAAAGACAAAATAGTAATAACTACTCCTTATTCGTATATATCATCAAATATAGATAGGAGCATACAAATATGGGTGGATATAGGAAGTAATGCTTGGAATATGAAAATAGAAAAAGATATAAGCAACTTAATCGTACTTAGAAAATCTTTTGAGGAAAAAAAGGTTTATACAAATGAAATGGAAGAATATTATAAGAGATATTATCTATACAACACTGTATATAATTTGTTATTAAATGCAAAGAAAATTTATGCTTATAAGAGTGAGTATGCGATTAATGGCTATATCCAAGAAAGTATGTTATATAGTATACTTTTAAAAATCTCACATAAAGGAGATAAAAATTATGATTAATATAAATTATAGGGAAGACCAGATGCCAATAATAAATTATGATAATGGTACTATGGCAGTACCAGCAGTACCAGGTGCTGGAAAAACATTTATAATAACAAATTTAGTTGCCAAATTATTACTTGAACAGAAACATAAGGGTGGTAAAATATTAATTCTTACATATATGAATAGTGCTGTAAATAATTTTAAAGGTAGAATAAGGAAGATTTTAAAAGAGAATGAAATAGATGATACTAGTTCATATGAAGTAATGACTATACACAGTTTAGCTGTAAAAATAATAAAGGAAAAACCAGAAGTTGTAATGCTAAGTGAAGATTTTAACATAGCTGATGATTTACAAAAAAACATCATATTAAATGAATGTATAAATAGATTTAGATTTGAAGGTGGAGAAAGAGCTTTTAGATGGTTCTTAAAGGAGCAAAAAGATGAGCGTTGGAAAGAAATAACTCTTGAGGCTTGGGAAAGAGGTTTTTTTGAATTTGCAGGAAATGCAATAAGTGAACTTAAGTATAAGGGAATTTCTCCAGATAAGCTTGAAGAAATATTGTCAAGAGGACACAAAGGAATGCTTAAAATTATTCTCCCAATATATAAATTATATGATAGAAAGTTGAAGCAAAATGGATTACTAGACTATGATGATATATTAATTTTAGCAGAAAAGACTTTAAGCTTAGATGAAGGACTTAGAAAGAAGTTTCAAACTAGATACAAATACATCTTTGAAGATGAATGTCAGGATTCAAATGAAATCCAAGGAAATATAATAAAAATTATATCTAGTGAAAATAAAAATTTAGTTAGAGTCGGCGATATAAATCAGAGTATAACAGGTACATTCTCATCATCAGACCCTAAGTTTTTTAAAGCGTTTATAAATAATGCCGATTTTTGTTATAGGATGGATATGTCAAATAGAAGTTCAAAAGATATACTTGATTTAGCAAATACTCTTGTAGAATATGTTACAAAGGAATTTAGACAGGAAGAATGTAGACATGCTCTTGAGAATATGCAAATAAAGACTGTTCCAAATGGAATGGGGTATAAAGAAAATCCTAATCCAGAACATTACAATATAAATGTAAAGTGGTATGAGAGCTGGAAAAATGAAATAGAGCAAACTGCTAAATACGTTAAAGGTATAAAAAATAAGTATCCAGATAAAAGTATAGGTGTATTGGTTCCATTTAATGAACAAGTTACACAAGTTGCTAAAGAACTTAGGGAGTATAATCTAGCTTTTGAAGAATTAGGACCAAATTCTTTGAGTAAGAGAAAAGTTATAAACAACATAGCATCTATTATTGAGTTTATGCTAAATTGTGATGATGTAGAAAAATTAATAAATGCACTTGATAAGGTTTTTATAAATACTGACAATGAAGCAGAAGAAAAAAACTTTTTAGAAGCATTAAAAAACTATTCGACAGAAGAAATTATATACAACTTTGAGTTTAGTAAATTATATAATGATTTAATAGCAATTAATGAAGAAAGTGAGATATATTTAAGTTTCAAAAGAGGAGTAGATATTATAAAAGATATATTAGATTATCCAATAATAAGGTTAGACCTCTTAGTTTTGTTTATTGGAAAAAAACTTAATTTAGAAAAAGAAGATAAAGCTGTACTTGATTATATATCTTTTTATATAAAGTATCTAGTATCAGAAAATATATATATGGATTTAGAAGATGTATATAATTTATTGTTTGATGTAAAAAATAAGGTGTTCAATCACATAATAGATGTAGTATATGAGATAAATGGATATGAACCAGAGCCTGGTAGTATAACACTATGTAATTATCATAAATCAAAAGGTATGGAATGGGATTGTGTGTTTTTACTAGGTCTTATTGAATATAATTTTCCTGACAATATCAATCAAAAATTTCAGAGTGATAAATGGTATTTAAAAGAAAAATACAAAAATCCTATGGCAATTATTAAATCAGAAATAGAAGCTATATTAAAAGGAAGTATTTCAACTAATTATGCTCATAAAACTAAGATTGACTCTATAAATGAAAAGATTAGACTTTTATATGTAGGAATCACTAGAGCAAAGGAGATGTTGGTACTTTCAGGAAGTGCTTATAGAGATGAATGTGATATAGGTAACAAGAGAAAAGAGCAAAAACCATGTATATATTTAAGTAGACTTAATCGACATATTATTGAAAAGAGGTCAAATTAATATGTAATGAGTTTATTAATATATTGCTTAATGTATTGCTAAAAAGAGGCTAGAACAATATATATAGTAAATAGTTATGAAAAAATAAAGTTAAGAGAGAAGTGATATGAATGAATGACAAATTAAAATATTTTTCTTATAGTCAAAATTCAATTAACACATATAAATCATGTCCATTAAAATTTAAATATAAGTATATTGATGGGATAAATTGGAAAAATGATGATATTGGCAGTAGGGAGTATTATGAGAGTTTAAAAACAGGAAGAGATTTTCATTTAATTTGTGAAAGATATTTTAGTAATATACCTCTTGGAATCTATTTTAATGAGGACGATAAAAATGGTAAAAAATTTTTAAAGTGGATTGAAAATATAAAAAAAGTTGTTCCTATTGAAGAAGATAAAACTTATCTGCCAGAATATGAAGTAAGGATGACTTTAAATGGGGATACAATACAGGCAAAGTATGATTTAGTTATAATTGGAAAAGACGATATAGAGATATGGGATTGGAAAACTGAGTCCAAAAAGATTGACTATAAAAATGTAGAAAGTAGAATACAAACAATTGTTTATATGTTTTTAGCCAAAGAAGTAATACCGAAAGTTTTAAAAATAGACATAAATGTTAAAGATATAAAGATGAGGTATTATCAACCTGAATTTGATGATTCACCAATCAACATTTCATATGATGATGAAAAACATGAAGCAAATAAAAATAAAATTCAAAATTATATAAGTATGATAAAGAATACTAATTATGAAGAACATACATACGAAGACAATCTATACAATAATATAGAAAAGGTATATAATAAAGAAGAACGTATGTACTATAGAAATAAAAAGCATTGTAAATATTGTGAATTTAATAAGTTATGTAATGGTAAAGAAATAGATTATAGTATTTTGGAGGCGGAAATTTATGGGACTTAGGTTTGTATTAGGTAGAAGTGGAAGTGGAAAATCCACCTATATACTAGATGAAATTAAAAAAGAAGCTCAAAAAAATGAAACGACATCAATTATACTTTTAGTTCCAGAGCAGTACACATTTGAGGCTGAAAATAGGGTAAGTAGACTATTTTTAGGAAAAGAAAAAGATAAGTATTTGAGAGTTAGGGTGCTTAGTTTTAAAACGCTTAGTAATATAGTTTTTTCTCAAGCAGGAGGATTAACAGATGTAAATATAAATTCTAGTGGAAAAGCAATGATGGTATATAGAGCGATTGAAGATGTAAGTGAAGAATTAAATGTGTTTTCAAAATCAAAGTCACAATCTGGTTTTGTAAGTTCAATTACAGATATGATATCAGAAATGAAACAGTATAATATAAGCCCTGAGATGTTAGAAAATATATCTGGGGAATTAGATGATGAAACTTTAAGTCTAAAATTAAAAGATATAAGTAAAATATATAATTCTTTTGAAGATAAGTTACATGAAAATTACGTGGATGCTCAAGATATGTTAATTTCATTGGCAAATAGAATCGAATTAAGCAGTTATTTAGATGGAGCTTGTGTTTATATAGATGAATTTACAGGTTTTACACCAAATCAGTACAATGTCATAAAGAGTATATTAAATAAGTCTAAAAATGTTAATATTTCTTTGACTGTAGATGATGTTAATTATACTGGGTATAGCAAAGCTGATGTATTTTCTAGAACGAAATTTACCTATTCAAAATTAACTCAATTGTGCAACGAAGAAGGAATAAAAATACTACCACAAGTAAATTTAAATACAGGTGTTATAAAAAGGTTTGAAGGAATTAAAGAGCTACAACACTTAGAAAGGTTTTATAATGCTTATCCATATAAAATATATTCAAATCCAACTGAAAATATAAAAATAAAAGAGTTTAATAATTTATATTCAGAGGTAGAAGAAATAGCCAGAGAAATTGTACATTTGGTTAGAGATAAAAATGTCAGATATAGAGATATAACCATTGCTACAAGAGATTTAAATAGATATGATTTTTTAGTGCATTCTATATTTAATGAATATAATATACCAAACTTTATAGATAAGAAGAGAGAAGCAAAAAGTAACCCAATAGTTATCTTAATTATTTCAGCTTTAGAAATGAAGAATAGGCGATATGGATATGAAACTATGTTTAGGTATTTAAAAAGCGGACTTATAGGAATTAATAATGATGATATAAGCTTACTAGAAAATTATGTGCTGGCTAATGGGATTAAAGGTAAGAAGTGGTTTGATGAAAAATGGGATTATAAAATAACACAAAGTATTTCCAGTGAAGAAAGTGAATTTGAACTGGAATTAAAAGATAGAATAAATAAAATAAAAAATAGAGTACTAGAGCCAATAAATACCTTACAAGACAAATTAAAAGGAAAAAATAGAGTAAAAGAAATATGTAAATATATATATGAATTTTTATTAGATATAAATATGCCAGAAACTATAGAAAGTTTAATATTAAACTTTAAGGATAAAGGAGAACTTGATGTTGCAAATCAATACTCACAAGTTTGGGACATAGTAGTGGATATCTTAGACCAAATGGTGGAACTTATGGGTGATGAAATAATTTCTTTAGAAAAATTTATAAAACTAATAACTTTAGGTTTTGATGAATATGAATTAGGGGTAGTTCCTCCTAGTATAGACCAGGTACTTGTAAGTAGTGTGGATAGAATGAAAAATCCAGATACCAAATATTTATACCTAATTGGAACTACTGATGGTGTATTTCCTCTGATTACAAAGGATAGTGGAATATTGAGTGATAATGATAGAGAAAGTCTTGGAAGCAAAGGAATCGAAGTTGATATTGATAGTAAAACTAGAAGTTTTGAAGAACAGTTTTTAGTATATAAAGCCCTTACTTCGACATCTAAGAATTTAATTATAACGTATCCAATATCTGACCATGAGGGTAAGACACTTAGACCATCGATAATTATATCAAGACTTAAAAAGATATTTCCAAATGTAAAAAATAAAAGTTATCTAGTAGAAGAATATAAAAAAACTGATGAAGACATACTTGAAAATATAACTGTTAAATCACCTACATTTAATGAGCTTATAAATGTAATAAAAAATTATGACAGTAATAGCTATAGTAAAGAAGATGTTAACAGTATTTGGCTAGATATATATAGATATTATCTAAAGGATGAAATGTATAGTTCCATAACAAAAAAAGTTATAAAAGGTCTTAGTTATACTAATCAAGTTCATAAGATTGAAGAGAAGAAAATAAGGTCATTGTATAAAAGTAATTCTCTTAGTATATCTAGGCTTGAAAAATATGCTGAATGTCCATTTGCTTATTTTATACAATATGGTCTAAAAGCTCGAAAACGTAAAGAGTATTCATTTACACCACCAGATTTAGGAACTTTCATTCACAATATTTTAGATAGGTTTTCAAAAGAGCTTTCACAAGACAATTTATCTTGGAGATATATTGATGAAAAATATATAGAATTAAAGATAGGTATAATAGTTGATGAAATAATTTTAAAGATACCAGGATATATATTAAATAGTTCTGAAAGATATAAATACCTTGCATATAGATTAAAGAATATGTTGACAACTGCTATAAATATAATTAGTCAGCAAATAAAACAAGGTTCATTTGAACCAATAGATTATGAAGTTAAATTTGGCAATAACGGAAAATATCCTCCTATAAAAATAGTATTAGAAAATGGACAAGAAGTAAATTTAGTTGGACAAATAGATAGAGTTGATGAATTTGAAGAGGGAGAAAATAAATATATAAGAATAGTCGATTATAAATCAGGCAATAAGTCCATAAGTTTAACAGAAATATATTATGGTCTACAATTACAATTGCTTGTGTATTTAGATGCAATCCTTGAAAGTGTAAAAGGTGAAAATATAAATATAAATCCAGCTGCAATATTATATTGTAGAATAAATAATCCAATAGCAAAATTTAATGAAGATAAAGATGATGCAGAAATACAAGAAGCAATATTAAAAGAGCTTAGAATGAAAGGGCTTGTAGTAAAAGACTCTCACATAATAAAAGAGATGGATAAATCATTAATAGATGGAGAAAGAAAAAACTCTTTAGTAATACCAGTAGGTCTTACTAAGGATGGAAATGTGGGTAAAAGCACTTCAGCAGTAACCTATGAGGATTTTAAATTACTTAGAAAATATGTAAAGCATGCTATAAAGGATTTATGTGAAGAAATGTTAAGTGGAGAAATACGTATAGCTCCATATAAACATAAAGATGGAACATCATGTGACTTTTGTGATTACTCAGCTATATGCCAATTTGATTCAACTATGAAGGATAATAAATATAAAAATTTAAATAATAAGAGCAACGAAGAGATAATAAAAATGATGAAAGGAGATGTTAATTAATGAGTTCTCCTAAATGGACAAAAGAGCAACTAGAAGTCATAGAAAGTAGAGACTGTAATTTATTGGTTGCAGCTGCTGCTGGGTCAGGAAAAACAGCAGTGCTAGTTGAGCGTATAATTCAAATGATAACAAGTAGAGAAAATCCAATTGATATAGATAAGCTATTAGTTGTTACATTTACTAATGCTGCTGCATCAGAGATGAGAGAGAGAATAGGGGATGCTATAGGAAAAGCCTTAGATGAAAATCCAGAAAATAAACATTTACAAAATCAACTTGTTCTATTAAATAAATCTAGTATTACAACAATACATTCATTCTGTTTAGATGTTATAAAATCAAATTTTCATAGAATAAACTTAGACCCTAATTTCAGAATAGGGGACCAAACTGAATGTGTTATTTTGAAACAAGAAGCAATAGAGGAAGTATTTGAAATTTTATATGAAGAAAGAGAAGATGGCTTTTTAAATTTAGTTGAAAGCTATGCTGAAAGAGGAGGAGATAAAGAAGTACAAGAAATTATATTGGGAATATATTCATTTGCAATGGCTTCTCCTGAACCTAAAAAATGGTTGATTGATTCAGCAGAAAGATTTAATATTGACGAAAATTTTGATTTTTCACAGTCTATTTGGGCTAGAGCTATACTAGATACTGTAAAAATAGAAATTAATGGTCTTTGTCTAAACATGGAAAAGGCATTAAAAGAGGTTGAATCAATAGAAGAATTAGAAACTTTTGCAGAAAAGTTATCTATTGAGTATAAAAAAATAGTCGATATTTCACAAGCGTGCAATCAGTCTTGGAATGAGGCATATAAAAAGATGGCAAGTATGTCTTTTGAAAATTATGTAAAAGGGGTAAAAAGAATTCCCAAAGATGCTCCTTCATATATAAAAGAATTAAAAGAAAAGGCAAAAACTATGAGAGATAAGACTAAGAAATCTTTAGAAAACATAGTAAATGCTACATTCAACAAAGATAATGACTCTATCAAGGAAGAAATAAAATATCTTTATAATATAGTTAAACCAATATCTAATATTGTACTGAGATTTGAAGAGGAATACAGCAATAAGAAAAGAGAAAAAGGAATAATAGATTTTAATGATATAGAGCATTTTGCCTTAAATATACTCACAAATCTAGATGAAAAGGGTAATATTATACCTTCTGATATAGCAGTGGGATATAGAAATAAATTTTATGAGATATTTATAGATGAATATCAAGATAGTAATCTAGTACAGGAAGTCCTACTTAAAGCTGTAGCTAATACAGAAATTCCAAATAGATTTATGGTTGGTGATGTAAAGCAGAGTATATATAGATTTAGACAAGCAAAGCCAGAATTATTTTTACAAAAATATAATAACTATAATGATAAAAAGGGAAGTCACCATAGAAAAATAATGCTTTATAAAAACTTTAGAAGTAGAGAAGAAGTTGTAGATGCTGTAAATTATATATTTGAAAATATAATGAATGAGAATATAGGAGAAATTGAATATACAGAAAAAGAAAGACTCAATTTGGGTGCAGATTTTAAATTTGATACAGATGAGAAGTCTATTGTTGGTGGAGCAACAGAGATACACCTTATACAAAAAGATAATAAACTTGATGAGGATATTATAAATAATAAAGATGATAGTGCTAATAACGAAGAAAATGAATTAGAAGAAGAAGAAAAATTAGATAATATACAACTTGAGGCTAGAATGGTTGGAAAGATTATCAAAGATTTAATGAAAGTTAATGAAGATGGAAAAATTCAAAAGGTCTATGATAAGGGAATTGATGGATATAGACCTGTGGAATTTAGAGATATAGTGATTCTTTTAAGAGCTACATCTACATGGGCTCCTGTGTTTGCAGATGAATTGATGAATATGGATATACCAACTTATGCTGATGTTGGAGTGGGATATTTTGATACAATTGAAATAAAAACAATGTTGTCATTACTTCAAATAATAGATAATCCAATGCAAGATATACCTCTTATATCTGTATTAAAATCGCCTATATTTGGCTTTACACCAGAGGATTTGATTGATATTAGAATTCAGAGCAAAGATAAAACTTTTTATGAAGTTTTGCAAAGTACATCAGAGTATGATGAGTTTACAGATTCTCAAAATGGAAATAATTCTGAATTTATACCAAGTGAAGAATGTATAAACAAAAGTAAAGATTTTTTAATTAAACTAAAGGAATTTAAAGAAAAATCAATGTACATGAGTACAGATGAATTTATATGGTATTTATATACCAGAACTGGATATTATGCTTATGTTGGGGCATTACCAGGTGGAAGTCAAAGACAAGCTAATTTAAAAGTGTTGTTTGAGAGAGCAAAACAGTTTGAAGAGACTAGTTTTAAAGGGCTATTCAACTTTGTAAATTTTATAGAGAAATTAAAAAAATCTAGTTCTGATATGGGAAGTGCAAAAACACTTGGTGAAAATGCAAATGTTGTTAGAATAATGAGTATTCATAAAAGCAAAGGACTAGAATTTCCAGTAGTTATATGTTCTGCAATGGGGAAAAATTTCAATACTCAAGATTTTAAAAAGAGTATTTTATACCATCATAATTTAGGATATGGACCTCAATTTGTAGATTACGAGAGAAGGATTTCTTTTCCAAGTATAGCTAAGGAAGCATTAAAAAGTAAAATAAATATAGAAAATTTGTCAGAAGAGATGAGAGTTTTATACGTAGCATTTACAAGAGCAAAAGAAAAATTGATTATAACCGGTTCTACTAGAAATATACAAGATAGTATAAAAAGATGGCTAAATGGGATTGAAAGTATAGATGCAATATCGCAATATGAGATATTAAAAGGTAAAAATTTTCTAGATTGGATAATGCCTTGTATATTAAAACACAAGGACTTGTCTAATTTATTGGGAGATGTAGGATTAGACCCAGTATTTAGTGTTGAACATAATTCAAAATGGTATGGAAAATTATGGAATAAGAATGATATTTTAGTAGAAAAGAAAATAAGTGAAGAAAATGAAAGTATTGAAGAAATTCTTGAAAAAATAGACGTAAATACTCCTGACAGCGATTATTATAATGAAATAGAAGAAAAATTAAACTATGTGTACCCATATGAATTTAGTACAAGAAAACCTGCTAGTATATCTGTTACAGAGATAAAAAAGATACAAAATAATTATGAAGAAGAGTTGATAAATACTATATTTGAACAAAAGGTAACCTTGAAAAAACCTCTATTTATCCAAAATGATGAAGAAAGAGAAAAAATAAATGGAGCAGAAAGAGGTACAATAGTCCATTTAGTTATGGAAGTTTTAGATTTAAAAAAAGTAAGTAGTGTAAATGATATAAAATCGCAAATAAAAGGTCTTGTTTCAAAAGATATAATAACAGAAAAGCAAGCTAGTATAGTAAATCCATATAAAATATATAAATTTTTTGCTTCTGACATAGGAAAAAGAATGTTGAATGCTGAACTTATAAATAGAGAAAAATCAATTTATGCACAAGTGAATATGAAAGATATATATATTTATGAAAAACTTATAAAAAATGATGATAAAAAACTTTATGATAAAGAAAGTGTCATGTTAAGAGGTATAGTTGACGCTTATTTTGAAGAAGATAATCAAATAGTTTTAGTAGACTATAAAACTGACTTTGTAAATGAAGAAAATATAAATCAAATAATAGAGAAATATAAAAAACAGTTAGATTTATATGCAGATGTTATTGAAACTTTAACTGGTAAGTCAGTAAAAGAAAAATGTATATATTTATTTGGTGTTGATGAAGCTGTTTGTTATTAGTTTTTATATAAATTAAACATAAAGATAGAGGGAGAGAAAAAGATGAGATTTATTCATACATCAGATTGGCATCTAGGGAAATCCCTAGAGGGCCATTCTAGAATTGAAGAACAGGCAAAGTTTTGTGAGGAATTTATAAAAATAGTAGAATCAAATGAAATAGATATGATTATAATTGCTGGAGATATATATGATACTTCTAATCCTCCAGCACAAGCAGAAAAATTGTTTTATCAGACTGTATCAAGACTTGCCAATAATGGTCAGAGATGTGTATTAATAATTTCAGGAAATCATGATAATCCAGAGAGACTTTCTGCAATAACACCTCTAGCACATGAACAAGGGATACTTATATTTGGTTATCCATTAAGTGCTACGATAGAAGCTAAGTATAAAGGGTTTGAAATAACAGATGCAACACAAGGATGCACAACACTGAATATAAATGGAGAAAGTGTTGTAGTTGCTACATTGCCTTATCCAAGTGAAAAAAGGTTAAATGAGGTTTTTTCAAGTGAAGATGATTTAGAAAAACAAAAAAATTATTCTGAAAAAGTAGGAGATATATTTAGAAGTCTAGAAGAAAATTTTAGAAGTGATACTATAAATATAGCAGTATCACATATATTTGTAATAGGTGGAGAGAGTACTGAATCAGAAAGACCTATACAACTTGGAGGTAGCTTTTTGGTTGAGAGAAAAGACTTACCAGAAAAGGCTCAATACACTGCATTGGGTCATTTACATAAACAACAAAAAGCTTCTGAACGTTTAAATGCATACTATTCTGGTTCTCCACTTCAATATAGTAAGGATGAAAGAGCATATACTAAGGGTGCATACATAGTGGATATAAAAGCTGGTGAAAAACCGATAATAGAGGAAGTATATTTTAATAATTATAAACCTATAGAAGTATTTAAATGTAATGGAATAGAAGAGGCCTTAGTTATATGTGAGCAAAATCAAGATAGAGATATTTGGTCATACTTTGAAATAAATACTGATGAGATAATATCACAGAATGAAATTAAAAAAATGAAGGAACTATTAAAAGATATAATAGAAATAAAGCCAATAATAACATCTTGTTATGAACAAGAAGGTGTAGATATAAAAGAAAAGTCTATGGCAGAGTTATTTAAAGAATTTTATTCTTTTAGTAAAGGTGTAGAGCCAAAAGGTGAGCTTATGGATTTATTTCTAGATATAATAAGTGAAGAAGGTGAATCAGAAGATGAGACCAATTAGATTAGAACTTACAGGGCTTAATAGCTATATTGATAAACAAGTCATAGACTTTGAAAAACTAATTGAAAGAGGTTTATTTGGGATATTTGGAACTACTGGAAGTGGAAAATCTACAATTTTAGATGCCATAACGATTGCTATGTATGGAAATATATCCAGAAATACAAAAGAATATATAAATAGTGTGTGTGATAAGGCAATTATATCATATGAATTTGAAATAGGAAGCAAAAACACCAGAAGAAGATACATTGTAGACAGAACTATTGCTAGAAGTAAAACAGGAACAAAGACTTCCAATGCTAGATTAATAGAAGTATTGAATGACAATACTAAAAATGTTTTGGCTGATAAGGTTGTGGAAGTAAATGAAAAAGTAGCTCAGGTTGTAGGATTAACAGCAAATGATTTTACTAGGTCAGTAGTTTTACCACAAGATAAATTTAATGAGTTTCTAAGGTTGTCACGTGCAGACAGAAGAGACATGCTAGAAAGAATTTTCAATCTTGAGAAATATGGAAGAAGCCTTGGAGAAAAAGTAAAAAAGAGAAAAAATCTACATTTACAAAATTTAAAAGATTTGAAATCAAAATTAAGTCAATATGATGGAATTACAGAAGAAGTATACAATAACATAAATCAAGAGTTAATAGAGTTAAAAAAATTAGAAAAAGAGAAGAATAATGCTTTAGATTTAGCTCAGAAATCTTATGAAGAGAGTAAAGCAGTATATGAAGAACAATTAAAATTAGAGAAAAATGAACTTAGAAAAAATGAACTTAATTTAAAAAGTAGTGAGATAAAAGAAAAGATTGCTCTTGTAGAAAATGATGGCAATGCAAGAAAAGTAGACCCATACATAGGTTCAGTTCAAAATCTAGAAAAAAAGATAAATGAAGATAGTTTTACAGTAAGTAGTTTAGAAAAGAAATTAGTGATATTAAATCAGGAACTTGAAGTTATAAAAAATAGATATGAAAAAATAAGTAAAATTAAGAATGAAGAAGTTCCTAAATTGAGTGAAGAGAGAATAAGATTACAACAAGCGATAAAACTAGAAGAAGAGTTGGTTCTATTAGATAAGGAGTTAAAAGAGCTAAAAGAAAGTGGGATTAATTTAAATAAAAATAAAGTGGAATTAGAAAAAGTAAAGCAAGAGTCTGAATCCAGAAAAGATGCAGTTAATAAATCGATAAAAGAAGTTGAAGGAAAAATTGATTAAAAAATAGCTACGCACACTCGTGACTTTAGTCATGAGTTAGTAGCTAAAATAGTCAGCATATAGGGAAACTTATATGTAGAGATAGGATAGAACCTATCCAATACTACTTGAATTGCTAA
>NZ_JAGWCV010000067.1:0-14981 GCF_020657735.1 Clostridioides sp. ZZV15-6383
TTTCACACTTAGGTTTATTTCATCCTTATGTTTTAGTTTGGTTAGCTTTAGGGGTTTTTAGCAATTCAAGTAGTATTGGATAGGTTCTATCCTATCTCTACATATAAGTTTCCCTATATGCTGACTATTTTAGCTACTAACTCATGACTAAAGTCACGAGTGTGCGTAGCTATTTTTTAATCAAATGGATGCCAACTAAAAGCACAGTCAACTCCATCAAAGAAACCTTTTTTTATCATCAATACCTTTCCTGACAAATCCTCCTCTGCTGGACACCCATAGTATTTTATGGTTCCTTTCAACTTTTTTAGTTTGATTAATTCCTTTACTGCAATTACAGCCCCCATTGAGCCTGTACCAAGTAAGTTATGTCCACATCCATGACCTGCACCGCCATCTGAAATTGGTTCTTTGGTAATGGATACTTTTTGAGATAAACCATCTAAAGCATCATATTCTCCTAAAACTGCTATAACTGGTTTACCTTCTCCATAACTAGCCACAAATGCTGTATCCATACCCTCTAATTCATCTATACTAAAATCATGTTTTTTTAAATATTCCTTTTGTAAGTTTGAAGCATAATATTCTTTATATTGAAGTTCTGGATTTTTCCATATTTTATCTGATATATCTCTTAACTCTTCCTGTATCCCATCTATATATTCAATTAATAACTTTTTATTTAAATCACTCATATTAATTGTATAAACCTCCCTATTTCTAATAACTTATCAATTATTAACCAAAATAACTGATTTTAACTGATTTAAAAATATTTTCTACTGTACAGCCATTTTATACAATAAAACCTCTTGACTTGTAAGTTTCATTTTATCAAGTAAGAGGTTTTCAAGTTTTATAAAATTTTTAGCATGTTAACCAATCAAGCATATTGACCCATAATTTATTATAGTATTTCCAATCAGTAAATTCTTTTGGACCCCAATGAGGTGCACAATCAGAACTAAAGATAGCAGATTTTCCTTTTCCAAACTCACCAACAGCTACAAATGGGTCTCCTCCAATAGTTGCTAAAACAGGGCAATTATCTCTAGCAACTGTTTTGTTATATCCTAAAAATTTTGGCCATTCTGTTGGTATATCTTTTAATACTGGATGTTCAGAGTCAACAACTTCTGGAATTATACCTGCTGGTTTTTCAACTCTATCATCTTTATCTATCATTGTTATTGGTAATACATCTTTAATAGCAGTTTCTCCAAATCTAGCTTTTGCATCTATACCTGTAAATGACATGTATCCACCTACCATGATTAATGCCCCACCATTATTTACGTACTCTTTGATTAGTTCAAGTCTATCTGGATTACTATTACAATCTATAAAAGTACTATTAGATAATAAAAACGTATTAGAACCTATATCAGATAATATTATACAATCATATTCATTTAACTCCTCTAATTTATATGGGAAGCTATCTGCTGCTACATGTGCAGGCATATGAACTGTCTCATATCCTCCAGATTCTATTGCTTCTTTTATCCACTTTACAGCTTCTTCATAGTGAGTTGTAACAAATGTATCAAATCCCTTTATATGAGTTATATTTTTTACCCACGATTCCCCTACTATTAATACTTTTTTCATTTATATATTCCTCCTACTTTTATAAGTTTAATATTAGACTTGCATACATAAGTATACTATCTAGATACTCCTTAATTTCAACATATTCATCAATTGAATGACATTGTTCTATTGAACCTGGTCCTAATATAATTGTTGGTATTTCAGCTAAATTTTTCATCAATCTTGCATCATTCCCAGCTGTCGAACCTTTTATTTCTAATTTTTTCCCTAGAGTTTCTTCCAATATTTTATGTGCATTCACTACAAAATCAGAATCCTTGTCCATCTCAAAACCTAACCCTGATTGATATATGCTTATATTTGGCTTATTATCTTTAAGCCACAAATCTCCATTAGCTCTTGTCATTATGACATTGGTTACGTCATTTACAACTTGTTCATAACTCATTATATTTGGCAAGAAGTGTACACATAAATTAAATACACACTTAGCTGGCACAGTAGAACCTGCTGTTCCACCATTTATTACACCTAAATTTATTGTAGGTGAAGGTAATAGTGGATGCTTATATATCATAAGCCAGTTATGTTCTAACTCTTTTATATCTTGAAGCAATAACATAGCCTTCTCTATTGCATTTACGCCCTCCCACTTACTACCACAGTGAAGAGACACACCTTTAACTTCAACTTCAAAGAATACAAATCCCATATGTGCAACTATTAAATTCTGTTCTGATGGTTCACAAATTATACAGTAATCTCCATCAATGCCATTCATAACTGCATTTATTGTACCATTTCCCCCACCTTCTTCATCTACTACTGACATCACTTTTACGTTACCAGGTACATTTAGACCACTATCTTTTATAAGCTTTACAGCTAATATGGATGCTATAAGCCCAGATTTCATATCCGCAGTTCCAAGACCATAAAGCTTACCATTATCTTCTGTACCACAATATGGATTATATCTCCACTTACTTATATCACCAGGTGGCATAGTATCTACATGACCATTAAATACAATTGTCTTACCAGGTAAATCATCACTATATTTGCAAATTAAATTGTATCTATCCTCATAATTGTGACCGAGATTTCCTTCTTTATATATACCTTTTGCTTTTTTAATTAGTTCTTCACTCATTTCTTGTCTATTTACACTAAAACCTATGTCATTTGCAAGTTTTCCAATATATTCTTGTCCCTCTTTTTCAAATCCACCTAGTATTCCATGACCAATATCTTCAGTCTTTATACTTACAAGTTCTTTTAAACAATCTATGTATTCTTGTTTTCTACTATTTAATGTATCTAAGAGAATTTTTTTCATATTTCCTCCTAAGATTTATTTTCAATTTAAGATTTCAAGGCTAATGTACTCTATTTGAATCATAATAAACCTTTTACTTAACATATTTTCATTTAGCATATACAAAATTTTAGTAATCTTTATAAATTATCAGCTAAAATTTAACTACTATTTAGATTTGGCTGATTTTTTTAATTTTATATTATTTATCCATATAGCAAATAACATTACCAATCCTTTTATAATCATTTGATTGTATGAAGATACACTTAATAGGTTTAGTCCATTTCCTAATATTCCTATTATTCCAACACCTATACATGTACCTACTATAGAACCAGAACCACCCATCATATTAGTCCCACCAAGCACAACTGCTGCTATAGCATCTAATTCTGCTCCATCTCCAACAGTTGGTGAACCTGATGCCAAACGTGATGATAGTATTATCCCGGCTAGTGCTGTTAGTAGCCCAGCTAGTGCATATACTTTTACTATAACTTTATTTACTTTTACTCCACATAATCTAGCAGCCTCTTCATTTCCACCTACTGCATGTACATGACGTCCAAAATTAGTTCTTTTTAATAGAAAATGTCCTGCTATTACAACTATAATCATAATTATAACTGGTATTGGTATTGGTCCAACATATCCTCTACCTAACATCTTAAATGTGTCTGTATTTACTGATATAGGTCTTCCTCCTGTAAATACAAAGCTTGCCCCACTTATTATTGTCAACATGGCTAAAGTCACAATGAATGGTGGTAGTTTTTGTGTTGAAATAATTGCACCTTTTATGACTCCTAATATCGTTCCAATTGCCAATGCAAGTATCATACCTACACATATAGGTGCATTATAGTTTACTACTGTTGTAGCCCAAAATGTACCTACTAGAGCAATTACTGCACCTACACTTAAATCTATTCCTCCTGTAATTATTACAAATGTCATACCCACTGCAAGAATTGCATTTATAGATATTTGTCTTCCAACGTTAATTAAATTATCTAAAGTTAAAAAATTAGATGAAGCTACACTCATTATTATAAAAATTATTACAAGCCCTACAGCTGCACTCCCTTGGTCTCTAAATGCACTTGTTAATTTTGTTAATAATGGAGAGGATTTGTCTTCTTTGTGCTTAGTTATTGAACTCATTAATTTTACCTCCGAAAGCCAATTTTAATACATTATTTTCAACCATTTCTTCACCTTCTAAAAATCCACTTATATGACCTTCCCTCATAACCATTATCCTGTCACTCATTGATATTAATTCTGGTATTTCAGAAGATATCATTATGATACTTACTCCACTCTCTACTAAATCTCCCATTAGATTGTATATCTCTGCCTTAGCATTTACATCTATGCCTCTAGTTGGCTCGTCCATAATTAATATGTCTGGTTGTAACAAAAGCCATCTTGCTATTATAGCTTTTTGTTGGTTTCCACCACTTAAGCTCTGTATGACTTGATTCATATGAGGTGTTTTTATCTTTAAAGCTTCTATGTATTTTTCCAAAACCTCTTTTTCCTTTTTTCTGTCTATAACTGATTTAAACTTAGATACCTTTTTTAGCCCAGCCATAGTTGTGTTTTCCTTGACACTCATTTGTAAAAATAATCCAGTACCTTTTCTATCTTCTGTTATTAGTCCTAGTCCATTTTTAATTGCATCTGATGGAGTTTTAAACTTTATTTCTTTATTGTTTAAATATATTTTCCCAGAATCATATGTTCTAAGTCCAAATATAGCTTCTACTATTTCACTTCTCTTGCTTCCAACTAGTCCACCTATTCCAAATATCTCGCCTTTTCTTATGTTAAAGCTTATATCATTAAAAACATTGTTCTTAGTTAGATTTTCCACTCTCATAATTTCTTCTTTTATTTCTACTTTTCTTTTCGGAAAAAATTGGTCTAGCTTTCTATCTATCATTAAATTAACTAATTCTTCCTCAGATGATACATCTTTTGTATTTAAAGTCGAAATCGTTTTCCCATCTCGCATTATAGTTATTCTGTCGCAAATTTCAAAGAGTTCTTCCATCCTATGAGAGATATATATTATACTGACTCCACTCTCTTTTAAATCCCTTATAAGTCTAAAAAGTATTTCAGTCTCTTTTTTGCTTATTGAAGATGTAGGCTCATCCATTATTAAGACCTTAGTTTCTGATGATAAAACTCTTGCTATTTCTACCATTTGTTTTTGAGCTATACTAAGTTCTTTGACTAGACTATTTGGATTTATATCTATTCCCATATTATCGAAAATCTTTTTAGCATCTTCATTCATTTTTTTATCATTAGTTAAGACTTTGCCACTTATCTCTTTTCCCATAAAAATATTTTGTGATACTGTCAACTCATCAAATACTGTTAATTCTTGATATATAGCATTTATACCTATCTTTTTAGAAACATCTGGTGATATATTCTCTATTTCTTTGCCTTCAAAAATGAATTTACCAGAAGTTTTAGCATGAGCACCAGTTAAAATCTTTATCATTGTTGATTTACCAGCACCATTTTCACCCAGTAGTGCATGAACCTCGCCATGAAATAACTCAAAATTGACATTATCTAATGCTCTGACACCAGGAAATTCTTTAGCAATATTACTTAACTTCAGAATTGTATTACTCATAATGACACTCCTTTTAAATAGGATTTCTTTCAAATAATCTCATTTTATTTTGCTAATTTTTAAAGTCCTTTATATTTTCTTTATCATAAAGTAAAGCTGGCACTGGTATATTTTTTTCTACCTTTTCACCTTTTATAGCTTTTACTACTGCTTCTACAGCTAAGCGTCCCATTTCTTTAGGTTGTTGTTGAATCATAGCAAGAATAGTTCCATCTGTTATTCCACTTGCTGCTTCTTCAGTTAAGTCAAATCCTACAATCTTAACATCCTTATTCTTTGCAGATTCAAGTGCAGCTTTAGCTCCTAATACACTATTTTCAGCTGTTGCATATATTATATCTACATCTGGATTAGATTGAATTAAGTTTTCTACTGTGTTAAGAGATTCTTCTCTATCATATCCTGGTTGAGAATTTAATATTTTAACATTTGCTGAACCTTTTAATGCATCTTTAAATCCATCTATTCTTTGCATTTGTATTTGAGATTTTAAATCTGTTACTATTGCTATTTCTGACTTTCCGCCTAGTTTTTCATCTATGTACTTTTTAGTATATTCCCCTAACTTTTTACCAGCATCATAACTAACTGTTCCTACATAACTTGTAATATTTTCAGTATTTAATACAGCATCTACTGTAACTACTGGCATTTTTTCAAATGCTCCTTCTACTGCTGGTACTATAGCTGAATTATCTGTTCCAAGCACTATCATTCCATCCACATTTTGTTGTATAAAATCTTCTATTGCTGATGTTTGCTTAGCTACATCTTGGTCTGGGTCATTTACTATAACTTTAACACCTAGTTCTTTAGCTTTTTCTTTTATTCCCTCATCAATGTCTATAAAAAATTGATGTTGGAGAGTTATTGTAGATACTCCTATAGTTAAATCTTTCTTGTCTGAACCACCTTTATTATCTGATTTACTTGGCCCTTCCATTGAACATCCTGTTAACATTCCTATTGCTAGTATTCCAGCAATTCCTAAAGATAAAATTTTTCTCACTCTCATAATTAACCTCCATTTTTAATAGTTTTAAATTTGAACAAATTAGATTTCTATATTATTAATATTTAAATATTTTTCAACATCTTCTTTATAAGGCATACCAGATTGTGCACCTAGTTTTGTTACAGAAAGACCTGATACTACTACTGCATATTCTACTGCTGTATATAGATTTTTACCTTCTGTTATAGCCACTGATAATGCTCCATTAAATGTATCTCCTGCACCTGTAGTGTCTTGAACATCAACACTTATACAAGATATATGCTTAATTTCTTTACCATCATAAAATCTAGCTCCATTTTTTCCTTCTGTTATTACAAGTTTATTTGGATATTTTTTTAATACTTCCTCTATCCCTTCATCTGTGTCAAAAACTATTTTATATTCATGTTCATTTGGTGTTAAGTAAGTTACTTTTTCTATTATATCTTCATCTAATTTTATTGCTGGTGCTGGATTTAGCAGAACCTTAATCTTATTTTCAAAGCAGAAATTTACTACGTAATTTATTGTTTTTAATGGAATCTCTAATTGTAGTAGTACTATATCTGCATTCTTTATCTCTTCTTCATTCTTTTTAATTAACTCTATATCTACTAATTCATTCGTTCCTGGTACAACAACAATACTATTATCATTTTCACATAATGTTATAACAGCAACACCAGAACTTTTGTGCTTATTTCTAGATACTAGGCTATAATCAACTTTATTGGTTCTGAAATTTCTTATTAACTCCTCTCCTAAGCTATCTTCCCCTATGCATGATATCATTTTTACATTCGCTCCTAGCTTAGATGCTGAAACTGCTTGGTTAGCACCTTTTCCTCCAGGTGACGTAAAAAAACTATTCCCTAGTACTGTTTCTCCTTTTTCTGGTCTTTTGTCTACAGAACATACCATGTCCATGTTTACACTTCCTATGACAACTATGTTTCCCATTACATTACTCCTTTACATATCTATTTATGTCTTTCATGCTGTTATTCATTTTCTTTTGTTGAATCTCTTATGACTAATTCTGGTTTGAAAATCAATTCATCAAACGATTCTTTTTTATCTCCTCTTAAACAATTTATCAATATTTCACTGGCTTTGTATCCTATATCATAAGAGGGTTGTCTTACTGTTGTAAGAGAAGGGCTTATTAAACTAGATGTTTGAATATCATCAAATCCTACAACACTTACATCATTTGGTATATTTAACCCTCTTTCTTTAAGACCTCTTATAACACCTATTGCAATTAAATCATTTGCACAAAATATTGCATCAAAATCTATCTTTTCTAATTTTTTTATAAATTCTTGTCCCCATTCAATCTTATACTTTCCTTCAAATACATAATCAGGATTGTAGCTTAAATTACACTCGATTAGAGCCTTTTTATATCCTTCTAATCTATCTATTGCTATTTCATTTTGAAGTGGACCACTTAGGTATATTATTTTCTTATTTCCAATATCTAATAAATATTTTGTAGCTATATAGGCTCCTTCAAAGTTATTTATTTTAACTATTCCTTTTAAAGTTTCTTTGTTCATGCTTATCTTCTTATCAATCAACACAGTTGGCATTTTTATATCTTTATAATTTGCTTCTTTCCAGTTTGTATTTGAAGAGGCTGCAAATATAATTCCATCTATCATCCTCTCTGATAGTGTTCTTATTCCTTCATATTCTTTTTTAGCATCTTCATCTGTATTACATAAAATTATATTGTAGCCTTCTTCATTAGCTTTATCTTCTACACCCCTTGATACATCTGTAAAGAATGGATTTCGTATATCTGGTATAAGAAGCCCTATAGTATTAGTTTTTTTAGTTACTAAACTTTGTGCTAATTTATTTGGTACATAATTTTTTTCTTTCATTATTTTTATAATTTTTTCTCTTGTTGCCTTACTTATATTTTCATCTTTATTATTAATGACTTTTGACACAGTTGTTTTAGAAACACCAGCCAATTCGCCAATTTCTTTTATAGTTATACTCAAGCAGTTCACCCCCATAGTTTAGGAAACCGTTTTACTTAACCGGTTACCTAGATACTATCACATCTTTTTTTCCTTTGCAACTATTTTATGTAAATTTTGATATTTTTCCCTTTTTTCAAAATATTGCAATTTTTAATTCAAATTTAATATTTAAATTAATCGGCAAAAAAAAATTAATATACTTTTATAGTTATTTAAAAGTATATTAATTAATTTAAGTAATCTTTATTAAAGTTCAAATCCTTGTTCTATAATCATTTTTTTATCATTTTCAATCCCATTTCCCACAGTCGTTAAATAATCACCAACAATTGCAGAATTTACGCCTCCGTTAAATCCAACTTTGTCATATCCCTTTAATGATAGCCTTCCTCCAGCATATCTTATATATACATTAGGGATTATAAACCTAAACACTGCTGTTGTTTTTAGTATCTCCATTGGTTCTAATACATCATAATTTTCCATTGGTGTATTCTTAATGGGATTTAAAATGTTTATTGGAAATGACTTTACATTTAATTCTCGTATTTCAAAAGCCATTTTTAGTCTCTGTTCTTCACTCTCATTCATTCCAATTATTCCACCTACACATACATCTAGCCCAGCTTTTTTAGCCTCTTCAATTGTTTTTATCCTATCTTTATAAGTATGTGTCGTACATATACTATCAAAATTATCTCTAGACGTCTCAACATTGTGATGATACGTAGTCACACCTGCTGATTTTAACATTTTAGCTTGCTCATAGTCTATAATACCTAAAGATGCACATAATTTTAAACTAGTATTTTCCCTCAATCCTTCATAGATATTTAAAATGTCATTAAACTCCTTTCCTGACATACCTTTACCACTTGTAACCAATGAGAATCTATGTACTCCTTTACTCTCCATCTCTTTAGCTCTATTTAAGATTTCATTATAATCTAGCAATGAATATTCCTCTACACCAGTTTTATAATGAGATGACTGTGCACAAAATTTACAGTCTTCACTACATTTGCCAGACTTAGCATTCATTATCGTACATAAATCTGCTTTTCTTCCCATAAAATACTCTCTTATTTCATTTGCAGATTTTAATAGAATATCAAAATCATTTTTATTATTTGTATCAAGACTTATTAAATTAAGAGCTTCTTCATAAATTATTTCTTTTCCACCCAAAACTTTATTTTTTAACTTTATTATGTATTTTTCCATATACCCTCCTGTTTGTCAACCTAGTTTTTCTATATAGTTTACTTATTATATATAGTATTACATATATAACATTTATTGGTCAACTTTACTTTAGATATAAGTTTACTATTTATTCAAAAAAAATACTGCTTTAAAATAGTATTAGTATAATAGATTATACATATTATTATTAAAACAGTATTTTTATTAAAATATAATTCTTATTAATTTACAAAACTATCCTTGTCTTAACTCCATCCAAGCTTTCCATTGTGATAACCTCTAAGCCTTCATACTCTCTAAATAACCATTTTAAATCCTTCATAGCTTGATTAACCTGATTTTTTGTTAGATTATTTATAAAATATTCTTTTCTAGTTTCTTCATATTCTTTGCTAGTCAAAAAATTTCTTAGAAAATTAAATGCAAATACACTTGGAATATTGTTTACATTAGCCTTCTTGCTGTTTTCCTTTTCATAGTAAATTTTCATAAATGCATACTCCTTTGATACTTTTAAATTTCTCTTACAATAATTATATGCATTTAAGTGCTACTATTCTTATAATTTTATTAATTCATACTCTTTACTTCCCATTCCCATTTCACATGCATAGTCTATTATTCTAGTTCCATTTACATGAGGATGTTCATGTTTGAACACATCATGACCCATTTCCTTACAAATCAAATCATAACATGCTTGTTCAATAGCTACAGGGTCTGTTGATGCTAATATTCCTATATCATGGGCAATTGGTCTACCTGACCAAGGTACACAATCACAAAGTGGAGTTACATTCATAACAAAAGTTATATATCCTACCTTGTCTTTTTTATTTGATACTGCTCCATAAGCGTATTCTGCCATCTTTTCGACAAACACATCTGAGTCACTTTCCCATTGTATAGTTACTGCTCTAGTTGGACAGACAGTTGGACATTCTCCACATCCATAACATACATTAGAATCTATAACTGCTTTCTTATCCACTATACTTATAGCCTTTGTAGGGCAAGAATTAACGCATTTTCCACATCCTATACACTTCTTCTCATTTACCCCTGGAGTAACATCAGAATGTTGCATTTGCTTTCCTGCTGCACTTGCACATCCCATAGCTAAGTTTTTCAATGCTCCTCCAAAACCGGCTGCTTCATGACCTTTAAAATGACTCATTACTATCATTGCAGAAGAATTATAGATTTCTCCACCTATTTTTACACTCTCAAAATGTTTTTTATTTATTTGCACGTTTTCATAATTTCTACTATACAACCCATCTGCAATTATTACTGGTGCATTTACCACTGCATAAGCAAAGCCATTTTCTATAGCAGTTGTAAGATGGTCTACAGAATTGGTTCTGCTCCCTGTATATAATGTATTTGTATCTGTTAAAAATGGCTTTCCTTCGCAATCTTTAACCTTATCAACCACTTGTCTAACTGCCACAGGACTCATATATGTAGTATTTCCCTTTTCTCCAAAGTGAAGTTTAATTGCGACTTGGTCATTCTTTTCTATTAAATCCTTGAATCCTGCTGTATCAAATAATCTTCTTACATTGTTTGGTACGTTTTTATTTTGCGAATTTGAGTATAAATCACAAAAATATACTTTTGACTTTTCCATATCTACACCCCTTTAAAATATTTACTTATAATAATTTTATCACTTTTAAAGTAATTTTTAGTATATTTTACCACAATTAAATATTATTATCTTTATTTGATACAAATAATATTATTTGTGTTATTTTCTATACTTAATTCTATATATTAAACTACACCTAAAAATCAAAAAAGACTTGAAACTTAAGTCCAAGTCTTTTTGATTTTTAGGTGTAGTTTTTAACAATACAATATTACTTTACCTTATGATAAAAGTATTATTAAACTGGTTTTTTATTAAATAACATAACAGCTGCTAGTAAACACACTATAGAAATAAAAACTGTTATAATAACTGGAATAATAAATTCTGGTATTGCCACTTTACCTGAAATCAAGTCTATATTTTTTGACATCAAGAAATTAGGAGTATAAGGTGCAATCTGTTTAGGAATAGAAATTAAACTCAAGAAAAGAGTTGCCACCAATACAAGTAAAACACTGGCAAATGCTGGTCTAAATAGTACACACCCAAGAATTAATACACTAATATACATAATTCCTATAAGCCATAAATTAAATGCTGAAAATATAATATGATGAGTATTTGCAGTTGGCCAAAAATACATTGTATAGCCATAAGCAAATAAAAAGCTCAACCAAAAACCAATTGTCATAATAATCGCCGTAACAGAAAATTTAGACAATACTATAGATGAACGTGATAAACCTTTAGTCAGCATAATAACAAGTGTTCCTTTAGAATATTCATTTGATAAAATATTACAAAAAATAATTAAAGTTAAACTCATACCAAGACCAGAGATATTGCTAAAAAATTGTGTCCAAGAGTCTAAAGCAGTTGGTGCAGCAGTAACTTTTAAAGTCGGTGCAAAATGAGCAATCAAGTCTGGCATAAATTTTGCAGAAATAGGACTACTTATACCAAATATTAGAAATAAAATAATCAAACTAAATAATTTATAATTTCTTAAGTTCTCCTTAAATTCTTTTTTTGTAAATGCTATATATTCTCTCACTTTACTACCTCCAAAAATAAATTTTCAAGTGATAATACGATTAATTCCATCTTTAAAGGACAAAGATTTATTTCTGCAAGTGTAGATATAACTGTTTGTTGTATTGATTTTATATCTTCACCATGCAAAACAATTCCCATATTAGTTTCTTCTGAATCTTTAAGTAGGGATTTAATACCATCACTAGACTTAAACTTTTGAATTTCATCATTACTTGAAAACTCCAATAAAAGTCTATCCTTTCCGTGCATACTTTTTATTTCTGAAAGTGTACCACTAAGAGCAATGCTTCCTTTGTTTAATATAGCAACATGGTCACAAATTCTTTCAACATCTGATAATATATGTGTTGAGAATATTACAGTTGTTGAGTCTTTGATTTTAAGCATAATATCTAGTATTTCTTTTCGACCAACAGGGTCAAGTGCACTTGTTGGTTCATCACAAATAAGTAATTTGGGACGTGAAAGCAAAGCTTGAGCTATACCAAGTCGTTGCTTCATTCCACGAGAAAATCCTCCTATTCGTTTCTTTTCATTCCCAAGACCTACAAGTGACAATAATTCTTCACTTCTTATCTTTATATCTTTTTTTGAAAGACCTGTAATTTCTCCACAAAGAGAAAGATATTCAAGTGGCTTCATATAATTATAAAACTCTGGCACATCTGGCAGATACCCTACATGGCGATTAGAGCTTGTTCTTCCATAAGTTACTTTCTCACCACAAACACTTATTGTTCCACTATCTGCTTCAAGTAGCCCCAGTACCATTTTCATTGTTGTAGTCTTTCCTGCACCATTTTGACCCACAAATCCAAAGACTGAACCCTCTGGTACAGTGAAATTTAAATTATCAATTATCTTTTTGTTTCCAAAACTTTTTGATAACCCTTCTATTTCAACAACATTCATCATTCCTCACCTCTTCCTATTGCAAAATATAAAATTGGACCTATTATACTGATAAACAACACTACAATAATCCATATTGCCTTATTTCCAATTTTATAATGTGGATGTCTCAATACATGAACAAGTGCAGTAATTATAAGTATTAAATCTAAAATAATAACAGGAATCAAAAGTGGTAAATATTCCATCAAATTTTCCATAATCTTATTCCTCCAATAAAGATAATTTTTCTATAAGAAATTTGTATTCTTTGTTTTCACTTAATACAGAAAACATTGGATTATTTTTAATAGCAGCAACAATACCCGCTTTTACGATTGTATCATCACGTGTAATACCTGTTCCAAATTCAGAAATCCATCTGTCAAGTTTATTAAAAAAGTCATCACTGTGTATTATAATTGGATATATATCACGTGTTGCCAAATCTACATATTTTCGTAATGATTTAATAGCTCCCTCATTATTCCCATGTATTAAATTGATTTGTGCCTGTGTTAAATATACAGAAAGCATAATAGCAGGAGATAATGTATCAAGGTCAAAGATATCTGAAATTGCTAGAATACGTCTTTCTATTTCCTTCATTTGTAATTTATCTGCATTTTGCAAAATACCCACTAGATTTTGAACTAGTGATATAAGATTCTGATATGCGCCAAGTTGAAATGTTTCTCTTGCTTCATCAATTTGACCATTCATCATTTGCCCCTGTGCAAGAAGTATAACTTCATTTATCATGGGGAAATTGCTATCTTGCAATAAATCAATCACCTGTATGGGTTGATTTAACAATATATAACAAGTTGCCTCCATACTTTTTGCTTGACGGCAAATATCTATGTCATTACAAGTTTCCTGTATACGAATAAATATTTCTAATGCTTCACTAATTAATAGTTCACGCTTTTTTTCATCTACAATATCATAGTGATTAACTATTAAAAGACCCATCCGAAAAATCAAAGGAAAACATGAATAGTATTTTTTTATGATTTCTCTTATTTCAGCCATGACTTCATCAAATGGTTTAACCGTAAAGTCTTTACACAGTCTATTGTACAGTTTATTAATATCTTCCTTCATCATTTGAGGCTCATAGCATATTAACTCATCAACTGTAATGTTGAAATATGTCGCGAGTTGCGGTAAAAAAGTTATGTCAGGATAGCTTTGTCCAGTTTCCCATTTAGATACAGAAGCTTTAGAAACTCCTATATAATTTGCAAGTTCATCTTGTGTAATTCCTTTTTCTTTACGCTTTAAAATCAGCGTTTTTGCGATGTTTAATTCATTCATGTCAATCCCTCCTTATGTATAATTATATCCTTAAAGGTGTAAAACTAACAAGCGATTTGAAGTTGACTTTTGACGAAAAAATCAACCACAGAGAAACAATTGGGGCTGTCGCAGGAGCAAATTAAATTTGTTCTGTGAGAGCTCTTTTTTACTTACCTTAATAGGTATATTTTTAATTATTTTATATAAAGTTTATGTTGTAAATAAAATTATGCATGACAAATAAAGGTATGAAAATACCATTTTTTCAGATAATATTTGATTGTAAATAATAATTTTAGAATACTTTTTTTAAATGATGAAGATATATTCCACATTTATTTTTTACTATTTTATTGTGTAGTCTAGAAATGTTATGAGCTATCGCTACAATAATACAT